>JAEWUR010000215.1 GCA_023397045.1 Planctomycetota bacterium | reverse complement strand
GCGTCGGGTCGGCCACGATGATGTTCGGCCACGTCGAAACCCTGGCCGATCGGATCGAACACTTGGATCGGCTGCGCCGACTTCAGGATGAGACGCACGGCTTCACGGCGTTCATCGGCTGGACGTTTCAGCCGGGCAATAAGGTCTTGGCCAAGGATCGGGACATTGCCAAACCGGTTTCGCCAGAAAACGGAGTGCCCTCGCCAAGAAAAGCGGGCGCGTTCGAATATCTGAAGATGCTGGCGGTCAGCCGGCTGTATCTCGACAATTTCCGCAATCTCCAGGCAAGCTGGGTCACCCAGGGGCTTCCGGTCGGCCAGTTAGCCCTGCGGTTCGGCGCTAACGATTTCGGAAGTCTGATGATTGAGGAAAATGTAGTGGCTTCGGCCGGGACCCAATTCCGCACGACCGAATCGGAAATCCGCACAACCGTAACCGAATCGGGGTATACCCCTCGCAAAAGGGACGTTTTTTATCGGATTTTAGAGGAAACCGCTGGGCAATGCGATTAGAATGAAGGGATGTTTTCGGCCTTTTTCTCCCTGCATTGTCCGGGGGGATCCGCTGCCGAATAACGCCCCATAAGAATCGCCATAGCCCCCGTGCTTCCACCATGATCGACGTCCGCGAGCTAAGCAAGCAGTATCCCGACCTTCGGCAAGGTCAGTTCGTGGCGCTCGGCGGAGTCAGTTTTCACGCGCGGCCCGGTCAGATTTATGGTCTGCTGGGACCAAACGGCTCCGGAAAAACCACGGCTCTGCGGATTCTTAGCACGGTGCTTCGCCCGACCGGCGGCACCGCCATGATTAACGGCTTCGACGTGGTTACTCAGCCCGCCCAAGTGCGCCGGCAGATCGGCTTCATGTCGGCCAACACGGCCGTCTATGACCGGATGACCGGCTGGGAAATGGTCGAATATTTCGGCCGCCTCTATGGCATTCCGCAAGACGTGCTCACCGAGCGGATGAACGCGCTGTTCGAGCAGCTCCAGATGAACGACGTGCGCGACGTGCTCGGCGCGAAAATGTCGACCGGCATGAAACAGAAGGTCTCGATCGCCCGGTCGATCATCCACGATCCGCCGGTCATGATTTTTGACGAGGCCACCGCCGGGCTCGACGTGCTCGTGGCCCGAGCGCTGCTGAACACAGTGTCCGAACTGCGCGACCGCGGCAAGTGCATCGTTTTTTCGACCCACATCATGCGCGAGGCCGAGCGTCTCTGCGATCGCGTCGCGATCCTGCATCGAGGCCAGATCCTGGCCGAGGGCACGCTCGACGAACTGCGCGACATGCACCACCAGCGCGACCTCGAAGAACTGTTTTTCCAACTGATTTCCCATCACGATGAACAACGTCGCGAGGCGTCATGCGGCCTCGCATCGATGGCATGAACTTCTCGAACGTTCGACTGATCCTGCTGCGTGAGATTCGCGACCAACTCCGCGATCGGCGGACGCTGTTCATGATCGCGGTGCTGCCGGTTTTGCTTTATCCTCTGCTGGGAATGAGCCTGTTCCAGGTTGCCCAGTTCATGCAGGAGCATCCGACGCGCGTGCTGGTCGTCGGCGCGAAGGAGAACTTTGCCGACCTGCCGCCGTTGTTCGAAAGCGAGCAATTCGCGCCGCGGCTGTTCGTCGATTGCACTCGGGCAGGCCTGCTGGAACTGTTTTTCGCGGCCGATCAACCGTTGGCCGATGAAGACTCGACGCTCGACGCCCGGGCGAAGGCTTTTCGGCAAGTCCAGTCGGGCAAGTTCGAGGCGGCGCTCTACTTCCCACCCGATTTCGCCCAGCAACTCGACGCCTTTCGCGAGGCCGTTCGCAGTCGAGCCAAAAATATCGAGACCAAACAGGCTGCTGCTGACGGCACGTCGGGTACCCCTTCCAAAAAAGCGAAGGGACCAGAGGGCCTCGAAATCCCGCGCCCGGAAATCCTCTACAACTCGGCGAACGACAAATCGCAACTTGCCCACGCCCGTTTGCTCGGCGTGTTGGAACGCTGGACCGAACAGATCGGCAACGACAATCTGGCCACCTCGGGCGTGCCGAAAGACCTGATGCGGCCGTTCTTGGTCGAAAGTGCCGACGTGGCCAACATCGAGCAGCGCGAGGCCTCGATGTGGTCGAAGGTCCTGCCCGTGCTCCTGATCCTCTGGGCGATGACTGGGGCATTCTATCCGGCCGTCGACCTCTGCGCCGGCGAAAAAGAGCGCGGCACGCTCGAAACGTTGTTGTGCAGTCCCGCGGGCCGCGATGAAATCGTCGTCGGCAAGCTGTTCACGATCATGATCTTCAGCATCGCCACGGCCGTTCTCAACTTGGTGAGCCTCGGCGCGACCGGTTGGGTCGTCGTGACGCAACTGCCGGGCTTTGGTCCGCCGCCGTTGGCTGCCGTCGTCGTAATGGTCGTGGCCTTGCTGCCAATCTCGGCCCTGTTCAGCGCCTTGTGCCTCGCGCTGGCGGCATTCGCCCGAAGCACGAAGGAAGGCCAATACTACCTGATGCCCTTGATGCTGATCACCATGCCGTTGGTGATTCTGCCGATGTCGCCGGGCGTCGAGTTGAACTTGGGCAACAGCATGATTCCGATCACCGGCATTGTGCTGATGCTGCGAAGCGTTTTGGAGGGCAACTATTGGCTGGCGGTCCAATATTCGCCGACCGTGACGCTTATCACGTTGACCGCCTGCCTACTGTCGATTCGTTGGGCGATCGATCAATTCAATACCGAGTCGGTCCTGTTCCGCGAAAGCGAACGGCTGGACCTTCGCCTCTGGTTGCGCCATCTCTATCGTGACCGGCAGGCGACGCCGACGGCCGCGGCGGCGATGTTCGGCGGCGTATTGATTCTCGTCGTGAAGTTCTTCATGAGCCTCTCGCCATCGAAGATGGACACCTTCGGCCAGTTGACGCAGATGGCGCTGGTTACGCAGGTCCTAGTGATCGCCGCACCCGCCGTTCTGTTGACCTTTTTCCTCGCCCGAAGTCCGCGCGAAACGTTGCTGCTGAAATGGCCGTCCTGGGCGACGATCCCGGCCGCAATTCTGCTGGCCGTCGCGGTGCATCCGATGGCCAATGTCTTGCAGACCGTCGTCGCCGAATTGTATCCGATCAGCGAGAACGTTCGGCCCGCCCTCGAACAGATGCAGGGCCTGCTGCAACACGCCAACTTTTTCGAGCTTCTGCTCGTCATCGCGGTGGTGCCCGCCATTTGCGAAGAGTTGGCCTTTCGCGGTTTCGTCCTTTCCGGCTTCCGGCGTCTGGGACATAAATGGCGTGCGATTATCTACACATCGGTCTTTTTCGGCCTTGCCCACGGCATTCTTCAGCAGTCGTTGATCGCGTGTTTGTTGGGCGTCGTGCTCGGATTCCTGGCCGCGCAGTGCGGAAGCATTCTGCCCGGCATGGTTTTCCACTGCGTCCACAACGGGCTCGCGCTGGCCAATAGCCGTGTGACGTTGGCGATGATCCCCGACTGGCCGTGGATCCGGAAACTCATCCTGCCGGTCGAGGGCGGCGGCTGCAATTTCGAATGGCCGTTGGTGTTGATCGGTTTATTGACGACCGTGCTGCTGTTGAGGTGGTTCGGTCGTTTGCCCGGCTCAAAATCCTCGGAAGAAATCCTGACCGAGGCCATCGAACGGGGCGAACATCAGCCGGCATCCGCACCGGTCGACGCCCCCGTTGAAAACGCCGCTCCCATGCGCCCGATTACCTGTAACTGAACGGTTTCGTTCAAGAGGCCGGGGCATCAATCGCATAGACGCGCAGCGTCTCTTGTTTTCCCTTGACCGAAATTGTTCTCGGTTGGCCGAATGCCGCGATGCGTTCTTGGTCGGGTTTAGGAAGAGCAAAAAACGTCGCTTCGCTGATGAGCGATTCGGTGTTCAACTCCTTGTTGGCCGACTCGATCCTTGCGGCCGAGTTGACCGTGTCGCCGATGGCGGTGTAGTCCAGCCGGTGGGGACTGCCGACCGTGCCAACGACGGCCGGTCCGGTGTGGATGCCGACTCCGACGCGAAAATCGTCCGCGCCCAGTTCTTGCCAACGATCGGCCATCGCATGGACGCGGCGCAGAACTTCGCTGGCGGCGACAACCGCCCTCGCGGCATGGTCGGGCTGATCGCCCGGCGCACCAAAAATCACCATGACCGCGTCGCCGATATACTGATTGACGGTGCCGCCGGCCGCTTCGAGCGCCGGGACGACCGCCGCGAAAAAGGCGTTCAACAATCGGACCACGTCCTCGGCTGAATGCCGCTCGGAGAAGGTCGTGAAGTTCCGGATGTCGCAGAATAGCACCGTGATTTTGCGCTGTTGGCCGCCTAGATCGAGCCGCGCGCCGCCGGCCTCGAGCGCTCGAGCGACGGCCTCCGACTTGACCATGCCCATCATGCGCCGAATCCACCGCCAGCGCATGGCGAAGATCGTTCCGTAGAGCAGGATTCCAAGCAGGAACATCGCGGCCATCTCGACCCGCCAGTTGGCGGCAACAAACGCCCCGGTCGAGACGCCGCGCCATGCCAGATGATGGCCGACCATCAGAAGAGCGCCCAACTCCAAGCTGCAACGCGAAAAAATGGCCCCGAGCACCGCTCCCAGAAGCAACAACATCAATGGCGTGGCCAAAAACCACGGCGTTGTGATGAACGCCCGATCCATCAACGTGGCCAGCACGTTGGCGTGGATCTCGACGCCCGACATCTGCACTTCCAGCTCGCCGGCGCCGTCGGGCCGCAACAGTTGCAGGATCGTCGGATACGTGAACGGCGTGGGATACCGATCTTGAAACGTACCGACCGACATGCCGATCAGCACCGTAGCGCCCTCGAACGTCAACGATGCTCTGCTGCCTTTCGCCGCGTGCAGAACATCGCGAAATGGGACCGTGCGAATGCTGCCGACGGGGCCGACGTAGTTGATCCGCATGCAACCGTTCTCGTCGACTGGGATCGGCTCGCCGTCGAGCATCAGCCGATCGGCCGAAAGCCACTCCCGCGGCAATCGTTGGGCTTTGCTCAGCAGCGCCAACGCCAGACATGGCCGAAATCCCTCGGCGGTGTCGCGACGCATTTGTTGCCGGCGTATGCAGGAGTCAGGATCGACGGTGAAGTCGACGAATCCCAAGTCGGCCCAGGGATATTGTGACGGAAGACTGCGGTCGTACCATTCGTAAGGCGGCTGTAGCGGCTGCTCGCCATACAAAAACCACTCGGGCAAGACGACGTTGCCTGCCAAGCCGACGGCCTGGCCCATCGTGGTCATGTCGCCGGGCTGGCCAGGTTGCAGGTCTTTCATCGTGGTGGCTGCGTCCGGCAGAAGAAAATCGACGCCGATGGCCGCCGCCCCCTGGGCGTTCAGATAACTGACGACCTGAGCCAATTCCGGACTGAAGAACATCAACGGCTTCCGGATTTCCTGGAGCGACACCTCGTCCATCGAAACGATGACGATGTCAGCCTCGCTCGGACGCCGGCCGCGGAGCATGAAATTGCTGTCGTCGAGCCAGTTCTCGATCTCGACGACCAAGGCCGTGCTGTTCAATGCCCAACAGACCAGCGCACAGACGACGCCGATGGCCGCGCCGCGCGAAACGACCGAATGAAAGGCGAAACGAGACTTGTATGCCCGAAAGCGCGACGATGCCACGTTACTGGTTCTCTTCCGTCGATGGATCCCCGTCGCCCAACAGTCCTTCGAGCTCATCCGCCTTGGCGTCGGCGGCCGTGGCATCCTTTTCCCGGCCGGCTTCGATATAGAGTTCCGACAGCTCGCGATAGACCGACGCCGTCGGCGCCAATTCGACAAGCTTCTCGCTGACCGCGATGGCCTCGGGCACGAATCGGTTCTGTTTGTACCATAGGGCCGCGACGGCAAGGTTCACGGCGTCGGGCTCTTCCAGCATTTTTACCAGCGATTCGACCTCTTCTCGCTCGCGATCGCTGGCCATGTTGAACGATCCTTCGCAGACCGGGACCAACTGCCCATCGACCGTCGTTGTGACTTCCCAGAAGTAGGTGGCGGCGGGTTCGAGCGGTTTCTCGCC
>JAEWUR010000054.1 GCA_023397045.1 Planctomycetota bacterium | reverse complement strand
CGACCGAGGTGAACCCACCGGCCAGCGCGGCGGCCGTGCCCGTCTCAATCGTCTCGTCTTCTTCGAAACCCGGTTCGCGCAGGTGGACGTGCATGTCGATCAAACCGGGGGCGACGATCATGCCTTGGGCGTCGATCACCGTTGCCTGACCGTCGTCGGCGGCGTCATACGCGGCAATCCGGTCGTCGACGATCAGCAAGTTGGTCACACGATCCATTTCCTGCGACGGATCGATCACACGGCCGTTTTTAATCAGCAAATTAGGCATAGGGGGCATCGGTTTTTGGTGAAAATTGGGCATCAAGTTCGTCTAACAGTGTACCAATTTGCCGAAATCGGTCTAGTTCCCTCAAGATGGGTATATCTGGACAAAAAATCGACTTTCCACTACAAGTAGGGCGTTGTTCAGACCGTTGTCCTTTCACACCCTTCATACCCTTCACACATTTCGCACCCTTCACACTTTTCACCCATGCACAATCTAACCGCCGAGATCGCACAGGCCACCGAAGTTATCCGCGCCCACTGGAACCATCGCCCGCAGGTCGGCATCGTGCTCGGCACCGGCCTGGGCAGCATCGCCGGCCAGATCCAAACCGAGGCCACGATCGACTATTCTGCAATCCCCCATTTTCCCCGATCTACGTCGGTTAGCCACACGGGTCAACTCGTTTGCGGTCAGCTCGAAGGGCTGCCGGTCGTGGCGATGGAGGGACGATTTCACGCCTACGAAGGCTATACGCAACGCCAGATCACGTTTCCCATCCGCGTCATGAAGGCGCTGGGCGCTGAAATGCTGATCGTTTCGAACGCGTGCGGCGGAATGAATCCGATGTATTCGCTCGGCGATATCGTGATTATCGACGACCACATCAACCTGATGGGCGACAATCCGCTGATCGGAGTGAACGACGAAAGCCTCGGCCCGCGATTTCCCGACATGTGTCGCCCCTATGATCCGGTGTTGATGCGCCGGGCCATGGAAATCGCCCGGCGGGAGAATTTCGCCGCCCATCGGGGCGTCTACGTGGCGGTTACCGGTCCGAATCTGGAGACGCGCGCCGAATATCGTTTTCTTCGCGCCATCGGCGCCGACGTGGTCGGCATGTCGACCGTGCCCGAGGTGATTGTGGCCGTTCACGCCGGCATGCGCGTGCTGGGGCTGTCGATCGTCACGGACCTCTGTTTCCCCGAATCGCTCAAGCCGGCCAACATCGAGGACATTATCGCGATCGCGGCGTCGGCCGAGCCGAAATTGCGAAAAATCGTCACGGGCGTTCTCGCCCAGGAAAACGCATGACTTTTTTCTAACAGAGGGCGAGCCGTCCATGGCGCACTGCGGAGACAGGACCGGAAGCCCGCCCCCTTGTGTGGGTGGTTTTTGGAGGGTGTTCGCCCGTTTTCTTCGGCATATTCGGATCGACGAGGCGCGAGCATCGGTCGGTTCTTCGGTCATCGACATCGCCGCCGGCCGTCGCAAAACTTCTCTCTTGTTTCGCCTAGGCGACCGAGATACTATACATGAAGCCGAGCTATGGGTTGACCGGTTGCTCGCAAACGGTTGACCTCTTACCTCCTTTCCTGCCGTTCGAACTCTAATGCCAAAGGTATTTTGATGATCTCTCGGACCACTTCCTTGCGTCGGCATCTCTGCCGTTGGTCACTGGTTCTCGTCGTGCTTGCCGGACTTGGGCCGATGGCCTGGGCCGATCCCACCGCCCCCAGCTCGAACGATCGTCACATTGCGTTGATGGTCTCGTCGCTGTTGAACAAGCAACATTTGCTGCGGCATCCGTTGGACAAGGAGATTTCGGAGCGATGCTTAACGTCGTTCCTCAAGGCGCTCGATCCGATGAAGGTCTACTTCTATCAGTCGGACGTGGACAATTTCATGCAGCACAAGGACACGCTTTGCGATTCGATTCGCAAGGGCGACGTCAATTTCGCCTACACGGTGTTCCGCACGTTTCTCGAGCGCGTCGATGAGCGGGTGAAGATGGTCGACGAGTTGCTGGCCCAGCCGCAAGACTTCAACGTCGACGAAAGCATGACGGTCGACCGCGACGACGTTCAATATCCCAGCACCCAGGCCGACGCACTCGACCGCTGGCGGAAGCGAATCAAATACGACCTGCTCCTCATGAAAGTGAACCTGGAGGACGCCGACAAGGAAGCGGAATCCTCGACCGACGAGAAGGAGGATGACGCCGAGCCGAAGGCGCCCAAGACGGAAGCCGAGATCGCCCAGGAAGCTCGCGAGAAATTGTCGCGCCGCTACCACAGTTTCGCCAAACGAATGCACCAGATCGACGGCAACGAATTGCTCGAGATGTATCTGAACTCCTTTACGACGGCCTTTGATCCGCATACCGATTACATGTCGCCGGCCACGCAGGAGGATTTCGACATCGCCATGCGGTTGGAACTCGACGGCATCGGCGCTTCGCTCATGAGCGAGGACGGTTATACCGTCGTGAAAAAGATCATCCCCGGCGGCGCCGCCGACAAGGACGGGCGCGTCAAGGCCGAGGATAAGATCGTCGGCGTCGGACAAGGTGAAGAGGGCGAGATGGTCGACGTCGTCGACATGAAGCTGCGCGACGTCGTGAAGATGATCCGCGGAAAACGCGGGACCGTGGTCCGGCTGGAAATCATGCCCGTCGGAAGCGACACTCGAAAAATCTACAAGATCACGCGTGAAAAGATCGAGCTAAAGGACAGCGAAGCGAAAGGCGAGATTTTCGACGTCGGCCGCAAGCCCGACGGATCGCCGTACCGCGTCGGCGTGATCGATCTGCCGAGCTTTTATCGCGATATGTCGGGCGACCGCCGCGGCTTGGCCGATTTCCGCAGCACGACGCATGACGTCGCCGCGATTATCGAAGATTTCAACAAGAAAAACGTCGACGCCGTCGTGCTCGACCTGCGTCGCAATGGCGGCGGAGCGCTGAACGAAGCCATCAACCTGACCGGCTTGTTCATCGACAACGGACCGGTCGTCCAAGTGAAAGACGCCGATGGCCGCGTGCAACATCTCGACGACATGGATCCCGGCGTGTTGTGGCGCGGACCGCTGGTCGTGCTGATCAGCAAGTTCAGCGCCAGTGCGAGCGAGATTCTTGCCGGCGCGATTCAGGATTATCATCGCGGCCTGATTGTCGGAGATCGGTCGACGCACGGCAAAGGCACCGTCCAGAGCCTGCTGGACCTCGGTCAGCAGTTGTTCCACGGTCTGCCCAATTCGCCGTCGCTCGGCGCGCTGAAGATCACCATGCAGCAGTTCTATCGCCCCAACGGCGACAGCACGCAGAAGCGCGGCGTTTTGGCCGACATCGAATTGCCGTCGATCACGTCGCACCTGGACGTGGGCGAGGCCGATTTGGACTATCCGCTGGCGTTCGACCGCGTCGAACCGCTCCACTATAAGAACTACGATTTCGTGACTCCGACCATCAGCAACCAACTGCGCCAGCTTTCCGAGCAGCGCGTTCAGGGTTCGGAGAAGTTCCAGAAAGTGCTCCGAAACATCGCTCGCTACAAGGAGCAGAAGGATAAGAAGCAGGTCACGCTGAACGAAGCGAAGTTCACGCAGGAGCGTGCCGAATTGAACGCCGACAAGGAAGAAGAAAAGGCGATCGAGCGGCACAGCGAGTTGAACAACGGCTCGATCGAACGAGATTTCTATCTCGACGAGGTCCTGGCCATCACGGTCGACTATCTGAACCTCGAACATCTGGCCAAGGTCGAACCGAACGCGGTGGGGGTCAAG
>JAEWUR010000011.1 GCA_023397045.1 Planctomycetota bacterium | reverse complement strand
TCCTGAACCCTGCCGATCCGCCAATTATGATGCGCAACACGATCTACTGCGAACTGGAGGCTCCGGTCGACCAGCAGACCATTCGCGATTCGGTCGATAAAATGGTTGCCAGCGTGCAGACCTATGTGCCTGGCTATCGCCTGCGGATGCCGCCGTTGGTTCAGGATCGACTCGTGACGACGATGGTCGAGGTTGAAGGCGCAGGCGACCATCTGCCGACGTATTCCGGCAATCTTGACATCATCACGGCTGCGGCCGTTGGTTTCGCCGAGAAGATCGCCGACCATCGGTTCCAATCGACCAGGAAGGTGCAACATGCCTAGACATTTACGCGTTCTCGACACGACCCTTCGCGATGGAATGCATTCGGTCGCGCATCAGTTCACGCCGGAACAAATGGTCACGATTGCCAAGGCGATGGACGATGCCGGCATCGACACGCTCGAGGTCTCGCACGGCGACGGCCTCGGCGGGTCCTGCATTCAGTACGGCCGCGCCGTGGCATCGGACGAAGACTATCTGAAGGCCGTCGCACCCGTGTTGAAGCACAGCAAGCTCGCCGTGCTATTGTTGCCGGGCGTCGGGATCAAGGAAGATCTGGACATGGCCGCCGATCTGGGCGTCAAGGTCGCCCGAATCGCGACGCACGTGACCGAAGCCGACATTTCGGAGCAACATATCGCGTTGGCCAAGCGCCGTGGACTCGAGGTGATGTGTTTCCTGATGATGGCCCACATGGCGCCGATCGACGTCATGTTGCGTAATGCAAAATTGATGGAAGGATACGGCGCGGACTATGTCTACGTGGTCGATTCGTCGGGCCATATGATCCCAACCGAAGTTCGCGAGCGAGTCGCCGCGATGAAATCCGCGTTGAAATGCCGTGTGGGTTTCCACGCGCACAATAACCTAGGGTTGGCGATTGGAAACACATTGGCCGCGATCGAGGCCGACGTCGACATCGTCGATGGATCGTTGCGGGCCATGGGCGCCGGGGGTGGCAATGCCCCGACCGAGACCGTGATCGCCGTGTTGGCCCGGCTGGGCATCGAAACCGGCGTCGATCTGTACAAAATCCTCGATGCCGCGAAGTTGGTCGATCCTTTCAAGCAACAATCCAAGGTCGGGCCGGATGCCACATTGATGCTCGGCTACGCCGGCGTCTATTCGAGCTTTTTGCTTCACACGGCGCGCGCCGCCGAACGCTTCGACGTGAGTCCTCGCGATATTCTCGTCGAATTGGGGCGTCGGCGAATCGTCGGCGGGCAGGAAGATATGATTATCGACGTGGCCTATGAATTGGCTGGGCGAAAATGACTATGCTCAACGACGTTCAACTCGAAGGCGCCGAGTTTCTCAAGAAGAAGACTCGCGAATTGTCGGAACCGGCAGGGTCGCCGATGTTGGCCCTGGCAGCCGAGCGCGCCGCCAAGCACAATCGGTCGGTCAACGACGCGGTTCCTTATTTTCAAGAATGGCGCGAGGCAGCACATCGGCTCAAGACCTACGCCATCGCCAACCTCGATAAGCTGCTCGTCGAATTCGAGCGAAACGTCTCGGCCCGAGGCATCACGGTCCTCTGGGCCAAGGACGCCGTGGAGGCGAATCGCTACGTTCTCGAAATTGCCGAGCGTCACAAGGTCTCGCGCGTCGTAAAGGCGAAATCGATGGTCAGCGAGGAGCTGAACCTCAATCACGTTCTCGAAGCGGCCGGGATCCGGTCGGTCGAAACGGATCTTGGCGAGTACATCGTGCAAATGGCCGGCCAACGCCCCTCGCATCTGGTCGCCCCGGCCCTGCACCTCTCGGCAGGCGACGTCGGCCGCTTGTTCTCCGAAAAACTTGGCGAGGCTTTCACCGAAGAGCACAAGGCGCTGACCGAGATCGCACGCTGTCACTTGCGCGAGGAATATCTCGCCGCCGACATGGGCATCTCGGGCTGTAACTTCGCCATTGCCGACACGGGGACGATCACCGTCATCGAGAACGAAGGCAACGCTGGCCTCGCCATGACGACGCCGCCCGTCCATGTCGCGCTGATCGGCATCGAAAAGGTGCTGCCAAGCATCGAGTACCTCCCCCAATTTCTGAATCTTCTGGCGCGGAGTTGCACCGGTCAGAAGTTGACGAGCTATACGCATTTGATCGAAGGTCCCACGCCCGGCAAGACCATGTACGTCATCCTGCTGGACAATGGGCGGAGCAATGTTCTTCGCGATCCGGAGTCGCACTCGGTGCTCCATTGCATCCGTTGCGGCGCGTGCATGAACAACTGTCCGGTCTATCGGCACATCGGCGGCTGGGCCTACGGCTGGGTCTATCCCGGACCGATCGGCGCCATCTTGACGCCGCATCTGATCGGCATGAAGAAGGCCGGCAAGTTGCCGTTCGCCTCGTCGTTGTGCGGTTCGTGTGCCGAGGTCTGCCCGGTGAAGATCAACATCCCGCACCATCTGGTCCACCTCCGAAGCCGGTCGGTCAACGAACCGTCGCCGATGCGTTCTTGGACGGAACGACTCATTTGGGCGGTTTGGGCATGGTTCATGGCCGGCCCGGTCAGGTACAAGCTGCTCATGACGGGCGTTCGGTGGGGCGTTCGCATCGCGCCGTTCCTGCCGTGGCATCCCGACAAGCTCGGCGCGTGGACGCGCGGCCGCGAGTTGCCCAAGGTGCCCTCCCACGATTTCCGATCGCATTGCGGCAAGAAATCGTCGTCGTGATGTTCCAGTTCCGCCTCGCGAACCGTTGCGGCGTTTTCTTCATGGTCCGCGAGTCGGACCCTTCGTGCTACATGCTTTCCGCAACAAAAACTACTTGCTGGTGTATCCGCCGTCGACGACGATGTTCGCGCCGGTGATATAAGCCGAGGCGTCGGAAGCAAGAAACACGACCGTGCCCTTCAGATCGGACTCGTTCGCCATACGGCCCAAGAATGTCCGGGCACAGTAGCGTTTGACGAACGACTCGTCTTGCTCGTTGAAGAAGCCGCCGGGTGTGACCGTGTTGACGCGAACGCCGCGGGGACCAAGTTTCGACGCGGCATATTTAGTGAGTTGCACCATTCCGCCCTTGTGGAAGAAATAGTCGGGCGGACATCCCCAGTTCAGACCCTCGTACAGAGTAAAATCGGGGCCGACGATGCCTTGGATCGAGCCGATATTGATGATGCTTCCGCCGCCGCGTTCGGCCATGTAATCGCCGAAAATCCGATTCATCAGAAACATGCCCGTCGCGTTGACCTCCATGCTCTTGACGAACGCGGCCGTCGGATCCGACCAATCGCCCATGGGCCGCAGAACGGAATTGTTCACCAGGACGTCGACCTGGCCTGCGGCGTCGACCGTTTGCTGCAACAACTGCCGAATCGAAGTTTCGTCGGCCTGGTCGTATTGCAGCGCGGTTACGTCGAGTCCCTGCTGCTTGAACAATTCGACCTGCGTGCGCTGTGCGTCGAGATTGCGGCTCGCCATGAAGGTCTTCGCGCCCGCTTCGGCCATGGCCTCGACGATCTGCCGGCCGAAAAGGCCGGCTCCACCGGTCACGATGGCCACGCGCCCGGTCAAATCGAATAGATCGCGTATCGTACGTTTTTCTTTGGATGACGATGGCATGAGAACGTCTCTCCTCTAGTTCATTTGTTCTTTGGTTTCTTGCCACGATTTCTGGCGCAACGATTCGAGCGCCGCGAGATTGACCCGAAGGGTCTGCAAGGCTTCGTCCAGCGTGCATTGCGGTAGGACGCGGCCCTCCAGAAGATCGAGGAAATGGGTAGCCTGCCCGATGAACCACGCATCGCGCTCGAACGGGTCGTGCTGCTCGTCGTGCCAGGGTTCCTCGGGCTTGGTCATCCACCGCCAGCGCTGACGGTGGTTCTCGAAACGCGCGCTGCCGCGCTCGCAATTCACGGTGATGGTCAACTCGTTCGGCGCCTGATGCTGGTTGAGGCTATAGGTTCCGGGGATGTTGCCATGTCGGGCAAGCAGGTGAACCGTGTCTTCAACGTCGACGCCGTCGAGCAGCAGGTGGTCGGCGTCGGCGACAAGTCGATCGATCGGCCCAACCAGCCATTCGGCAGCGTTCAGGATGTGGGTCAACGCGTCCTGGA
>JAEWUR010000725.1 GCA_023397045.1 Planctomycetota bacterium | reverse complement strand
GAATGAAGTACGGCTTGTCCTTGTGGGCCGGGTCTTGCGACACGCCGAGGTCGAAGGACTTGCCTTCCAATTCGGCGGCGGCCTTCTTCAAGCCGGCGGCCAACGAGCCGGCGGCGATCACCTTGCGGATCCGGCCGCGATCGATCATCGCTTGCAGGTCGTCGAGCTTGTCGATCTTCAGACCGCTGAAGATGACCAACTGGGCGTTCATGCATTCCTTCAAGTGTCCGGCGAACTGCTCGGCCTCATACTTGCCGAGGGCGACCTTTTCCATTGCGATCGGCACCACCACGCTCGATGCGTCAAGGCTGCCGGCCGAGAAGGCTTCGTGAACGTAGACTTTGGCGACCTTCTCGGCGAACTCGTTGGCCAGCTTGGCCAGGTTCGGCGCGAGTTTCTCGATGTCGGCCGGCTTGGCCTTCCACAGCACGCGCTCGATGTCGTACTTCCGGGTGTTTTGCAGCATGATGACGCTGCCCGGCGCGGCTGCCGCGATCGTCTTGACCACTTCGTCCTTGATCGTCGTGGTGGCCGAGTCGAGCCAATCCTCGATGAAGACGACCGGACAACCGAGGATCTCGCCCAATCGAGCGGCGACCTTGTTGAGCGACTTCTCGGGATCGCGTCCGATATGGCCGAAAATGATCTGCTTCCAGCCCTTCTGGCGTCCAAAATCGAGCGTCTCTTTCATCGAACGGAGCCGGATGTCGCCATCGCCCACGGTCGGGCCGGGCTTGGCGTCGGTATCGCCGCGAACGAGCACCGGCGTTCCGCTCGGGACGTTGCCGAGGCATTCCAGACGCGGGATGCCCGCCATGTACTGTTCGAGGGTCAATTTCGGTGCGTTCGGGTCGGCTCCGAGCACTTTTTGGCACCAGGCGGCCATCATTTCGGTGGTGATTGGCATGGCAAAGTCTCCGTTTTCCAAAAATTTGGTTATATTGCTTGGCAAGGAAGCGTCAAGGATAGCAAATCGACCCCCGAGTGACCAGGGGAGGGGGTGGGACGCGGGATTCGGGGATTAAGGGATTCGGGGATTTCGAGTGCAAACAAGGATTACGAAATCCCCAAATCCCCGAATTCCAAAATCCCTTTTCTCTCACTCGACCTTTTGCGCATCGAGTCCGTCGGCCGAGGAGATGACGATGGCTGGTTGGCCGTCGATCTCGACCGTGGCGAGGCCTTGCAGCATGACGCCCGAGTTGAACTTGTCGAGCAGCTTGCCCTCGTCAGAGACGATGTGGACCGAGCCGTCGGCGCCCGGGAAAATCCACTGGCTTGGCCCTTCGCGCGTGACGCGCCCGGCGATGATCGGTTCGATCGGCTGGGGCAACATCCCGACGGGCAAGGCATACTCCCAGAGGCTTTCGCCGGCCAGGGTCAGCCCGATCGCGACGTTTTCGCCCACTTGCGGCGCCGACAATCCGCACCACAGCAGATGGCCGTCGTTCTTCAGGTCGGCGCTGACGATCCAGTGCAACAGCCGATTGGGCACGCCGACCTCTCCCTGACGCTCGCCCTGTGCATCGAGCACGACGAGCGAGCCGGTGTTGTCGGTGCAATACAATTTGCGTTGCCCCTTGTCGTCGGGCTCGCCGATGGCCATGCCGATCACATTCGACAGCGAGCGGTTCGTCCAGAGCCGCTTCCCATCGAGTGAGACGCATTGCACGCCGACGACGCCCCAGTAGCTGACGTACATTTCGAGCGTCCCGTCGCCGTTCAGATCGCCAAGCTCGACATCGGCGATGCCGCTGTGCGGTTTCTTCAGCGCATCTTCGGGATAGCTCAGCACCGTATTCCAATTCTCGTCCAACAGGTGGCAACGTTGTTGCGACGTGAGGAACGCCGCGGTGAAGCGTCGGCCGTCCGCGCCAACGTTCGATCGCAGGCAGCCGATCACCTCGTTCGATTCGAGCTTGAGGTCGTGCAGGGCGATCAGTTTGCCATCCAGTCCGACCTCGGCCACCGACTTCCAATTCTCGACGACGGCCAAACGCGGCGGCTCATTCTTGTTGCCGTACACCAAGATGTTGCCGGGCGATTTCAGATCGGCGCACTTCCAAAGCGGCGACAACTTGAACGCGGTCGGCTCGGTCCGTTCGGCCGTCTTGACCTCGGGCAATTTGCGTTCCTCGACCGCCGATCCGTCGAACGCCAGCTCGTCGTCGGTCGTCTCTTCGAGCATCTTGGCGTATTGCTTCAACTGGTCCTCGTATTCCTTCAGCGGCTTCTCGTAGGTGTTCTCGCCGGCCAGCAATTTTTCGATTTTCTCGGGCAATTCGGCCGTCAGGTTCGGATTCCCGCCGACCTCATAGTCCTGTACCAGACCGTCGGCCCCGATGATGAACGTCGTCGGAATGCCGGTGAACTTGAACAGCGCGGCCGTCTTTTCCGGATCGCGCAGGATTGGGATCGACACCTTCAATTCGGTGAAGACCTTTTCGAGATCCTTATTGTCCACCTCCGGCTGGTCGACGCTCACCGCATAGAACGCCACCTTCGGATTGTCCTTGTATTTCTCGTACACTTCCTGCATGTTCGGAAGGCTTATCTTGCACGGACCGCACCACGACGCCCAGAAGTCGAGGACCGTCACCTTGTCGGCGAGCGATTCCGGCGTCACCGGTTTGCCGTCGATGTCGGTGAAATGGAAGCTGGGCATCTGCTTGGCCAACAGTTGCGCGGTGTGCGGCAAGATGAAGAACGGAACCTTCTCGGCGCCCTCGGGCACTTCGAACGCAAACGCCTTCGGATCGACCTTCTCGCCGATCGACGCCCCGGTGAAGTCGGCGACCAGACTGACGCGATCGACCGGTTGGCTGTTTCGAATCTCGCGCAGAATCTGGTCGGTCGGCAACTCAAGCCGTCGCAACAGGAACGTCTTCTGATCGACCCAGAATGTCGCATCGCCCTCGGGCTTGGTGAGCCGGACGCGATAGCAGTCGTGGCCGTCGACGGCCCGCGAGACAAGCAGTTCCGGCTGGCCGGCGTCGCGCATCAGGTCTTTCATCGGCTCGGTGGCCAACAGCAAGACCGCCTGCGGCAGCAATCCGATGCCTTGGGTAAGTCCCATCGCCAGAATCCGGTCGCCGTAGATCGTCTTCATCGTGATGCGCGTCGGCGACTTGCGCAGCACGACCTGATTGGGCAACTCCTCGATGGCTGCGAACAGATCGGCGCCGTTCGACACCAACATGCCCTGGCAGGCCTCGACGCGGATCTTGTTCGGGCGCTCGAAAGTCAGCGAGAATTTCAACGTCGTGTCGAGGAATTTTTCGCTGCCCGCCTCGGCCGTCAGGTGCAGTTGGCCCTGGTCGGCATAGGTGTTGGCTTCGCGATACGCGATGATCATCCGATTGAATACATCCCGGCCCGAGGTCGCCTTCGTCTCGGCTTCCCCGCTTTCTGCGGACGGAGCGCCCTCAGGTTTCGCAATCTCTTCGGCCGGGGCCGGCAACTTCGGCGCCGACGATTCCCGCCGACAGCCCGAAAACGCCGTCGCCAACAGGCAAACGCCGAACAGCAGAGAGCATCCCCAAAATCCACCCAAACCGATCCATGGCATCCGTCGCATTCGATCAACCTTCACGAAGAAAACGTCTTGCGGTCACGACCCTGTGGGTCATAATAATCCAACCGCAGCGTGTATTATTCTGCAACTCGCCGCCCGCGTAAAGCTCGACTTCTTGACCGCGGTCCGAATCGACGGGATAATAGAGTAGAAGTGCGTTTTGTTTTGCCCAATTGACCCATACTGGCCAGCTTTCTCATGGTTGTTTTTCGCTACGGCAAGGACTCGTGCGTTCAGGTCGAATTGACCGGCGATGCCACCGTCGGCCACGTCGGGACTCCGCGCGCGAATCCATTGGCCGATGTCGACAAGGCCGTGACTGCGGCGCTGGCCGACCCGATCGACTTTCCACCCCTCCCGCAGTGCATCACACCGGCCGATCATGTCGTATTGGCGTTGGATCGCGGTGTGCCGCAGGTCGAACGGATCACTGCGGGCGTCATCCGTTCGCTGATTGCCGCCGGCATCGATCCCGACGGGATCACGGTGCTTCAAAGCCCGCACGATGTCGAGACCGGCGACGCCGATCCTTGCCGATTGATCGACCCTGCGGTTCGCGATCGCATCGGCCGCAAAATTCACAATCCCGACGATCGCGCCCAGTTGGCCTATCTGGCAGCCAACGAGGCTGGCGATGCGATCATGGTCAACCGTGTCTTGCATGACGCCGACGTGGTTTTTTCGGTCGGATGTCTGCTCGGCGAGACGACCCCCGGCTATTTCGGTATCCACGGCGTCATCTATCCGACGTTTTCCGACACGAAGACGATCCATCGATTTCGTGGGCTTGGCTCGTTGGACGGGCAGGGAAAGCGCCGTCGCGAGTTGACCGCCGAGGCCGACCACGTCGCGTGGCTGCTTGGCGTCTACTTCACCATCCAGGTCGTTCCGGCCGCCGGTGATGGGCTGTTGCACGTGTTGGCCGGTCAATGCGATGCGGTTCGGCAGCGCGGCCACGACCTCTATCGTGCGGCATGGCATTGGCCGGTCGAAGATCGAGCCGAACTGGTCGTCGCCGGCATCGAAGGCGGTCCCGACCATCAAACCTGGGAGAATGTGGGACGAACGCTCGCGTCGGCGGCGCATTT
>JAEWUR010000698.1 GCA_023397045.1 Planctomycetota bacterium | reverse complement strand
GATGTTGTTGGCAAAATCGAGTACGTAGACGGAGAGGAAATAGCAGATTCGGTCGCTGTCGGTGCTGACGCGCGAGATCAGGTCGCCGGTCCGTTTGCCGCCGAAAAACTCCAACGACAACGTCTGCATGTGTTCGTAGGTTCGATTGCGCAAATCGGCGGCGATTCGTTCGCTCACCCAAGCCATGACATACGTGCGGCCCCAGGTCAGCGCCCAAGCGAGGACCGAGGCGCCGACGAATCCGGCCAGGAATAGCCAGACATGGACAAACGATACGCTCGCGGAATTCGCATAAGCTGGGATCAGCACGTCGTCGATGAGCGATTTGGTCAGGTATTGCGGGGCCAACGACGCGCTGGAACTGGCCACCATCAGCAGGAAGCCCAGCAGCACGATCCACTTGTGCGGCTTGGCAAATCGCGACACGCGATACAACGCGCTGATGGCCGGGCGCCCTTTCACGGTGCCGCAATCGGGACACGTCTTCTGATCGACGGCGAGGATAGCGCCGCAGCTCGGGCAGACCGTGGTCGGCAGTTCCGTCGGCTCGGCGTTGTCTTCCAATCCTTCTTGTCGACGGCGCTCGATTCGGTCGGCCAATCGATGGGCCTGGGGCGATCGTCCGATGGTGTAGCGCCACTGGCGAAGGAGGCGGTCGGGTCCGAGCATGTCCAGTGCGCCGACCCCCGCATGTTCGCGCGCCCGCAAACGTTCGATTGCCGCAACGGGCCATGAGTTGCAGACGACAGGTTCTTGTCCGCGTTTCGCGATCGTCGAGGCCGACGGATCGGACGGCGATTCCGGCACGACCTCGATCAGCCGCCGGTCGGTCAGCACCAACAGGCCTCGGGAATAGTGCAGCCGAGTGTCGAGGTCGAGTTCAAGCCAGATCAGTGGGATCTCGCCAGGCTCCCGTTGGACGTCGACCCGGCTTCGCAGATCGGCCGGCGCCACGTCCCAGGAATCGGAGAAGGTCGAATCGCGTTCCGCCATAGAGGAAGCCTAGCCGTATCGTTTCGTTGTGACGTTGCCGGGGGGATCGTTTTGCAGGAAGGTCGTTGGGCGTGAAGGGTCGCGCCCCCCTTCTAGGCTGGTATTGGAATGCATTCTAAGCATTTACGTCATATCAATATACGTAATGCATACATCTTGCGTCTATATCGCAATCTATCCGACTTATTCCAGATGCACCATGGACTATCCTTTACCTATGACACCATCGTCAGGTTGACGGCGAATTGATCGGTTTTCACGGGATTCGCGGCAGTGTCCTGTAACGGATGACAAACGAACGGCTATTCGCGATGAGGACGGCTTGAAGCGAGTTGTCCGGTGTCGGGGATGTTCAACAGCCCCCCCTATTCTTGTGGTTATTCTGGCCCTGTCTCGTAAAATAGGTGGCAGAATTCGCTTTCGGGAATATTTTCGGGGAAACGAAAATCTTTATTTTTTTAGTACAGCCAGTTGCTTTTTTGTGTAAGCGAGGATTAAATGGGCAAGATGGGATCTCCAATGACGGAACACTTATCCTGTCCGCGCATGGTTCCCCACTCGGAACAAATCTTGCCTATGGCCGCGCGGTTTTACCAGATCTTCTCAATTCCCCGGATCGGCGTCTGCGCGTCGAACGGCGTTTTGGGAGGCTAGGGTAAGCCCGGGCGAATATCCTAGGGTTTTTTGGTGGTCAACGCACATCCAGGGATGGTTTTGGTAGCGACTTCACACGGACGGTCGGCGTTGAAGAAAGCACGTGGAGTTATTCAGACAGCGTTTCGCTGTTTTACCAAGTTTGCGTTGTTATCGGAGCCGTGAAAGCTGCCGATACAACCATTTGATCGTTCCTTGCGTAGATCGTTATATGCGTCGAACGGTCGAGTGTGGCGAAGACCTTACCGCCCCGAAGTCGATGCGGCGACCGGAACCCCGCGTTCGTTTGCGCGTTCCGTTCGGCTTCATCCTGGGCAGGCCAAGGTCCTTAACGAGAAACAAGAGATGACAATGGAATTCCGTAAGGTTCTGGCGCTTCGTGGGCCGAACATTTGGGCCAACTACCCGGTGTTCGAGGTTTGGGTTGATCTGGGTGAGTTGGACAAACCATGCACCGAGTTTCCCGGCTTCGCCGATCGGCTGATCAACTGGATGCCGACGATGATCGAGCATCGTTGCAGCATTGGCGAGCGCGGCGGATTTTTTCAACGCCTTCGCACCGGCACCTATTTGGGCCACATTCTCGAACACGTCACCCTGGAACTGCAAAGCCTGGCGGGAACCGAGGTCGGTTTCGGCAAGGCACGCGAGACGTCCGAGACGGGCGTCTATAAAGTTGTCATCGAATATATCGAAGAGTCGCTGGGGCGCGAGTGCTTGAATGTCGCCCGCGAGATGTGCATGGCCGCCGTTTTCGACCGGCCGTTCGACCCGGCGAAGGAGATCGAGCGTTTGCGCGACTTCGCCCACCAGGTTTGTCTCGGTCCGAGCACCGGGGCGATTGTCGAGGCCGCCCGGCAGCGCAACATTCCCTTCCGGCGTTTGAATACGGAAAGCCTCGTCCTGTTCGGACACGGTCGGAAACAACGCCGCATCCAGGCGGCCGAGTCCGATAGCACCAGCGCCATCGCCGAGGCCATTGCGCAGGACAAAGAGATGACCCGGATGATGCTCCGCGCCGTCGGCGTATCGACGCCGTGCGGTCG
>JAEWUR010000676.1 GCA_023397045.1 Planctomycetota bacterium | reverse complement strand
CACCAGACAGCAGTTTTCTGCAAACCTTAATCTCGGGAAACAGGCAGCCCAACGTGAGCGCCAGTTCGCCGGCCAGCAACTGTCGGGCCAACATCTCGTCGCTCGAATCATCGGACTCCAACGGAATCGCCCCGGCTTCGACCGCCAGGCATACCAAATGGTTCAGAAGACTCCACCAGGAATTGGGCGGCAGCAACTCGGCCAACTCCGGCAGTCGTCGGCACCACGCCAGCGCCGAAAACGCATAGTCCAGCGTCAGCCCCCGCCCGGCAGCGTCGCGCAGCCATGCTTCAAGCGATTCGGCGTCAAACGTCATGCAGCAGACGTAGTGTTCCGACCAGGCCACCGTACTGCCGGCGGAACACTTCCGCTTGCGCAGCCACCGTTGCCATGCTTTCCAGCCGTCCGAATCGCGACCAGCCACATAGGCCTTTCGAACCGATCGCGGCGCCGTCGCATGCCAGCGCACCGCGGACGCCGATTCTTCCTGGATCACGATGTTGGGCGAAACGGTCGCAAGACTCATCCCAATAGCCGCTCCACGCTATCGAGCAAACGATCCATGGCGAACGGCTTCCGAATGTAATCGTCCACGCCGAGCGTCTCGGCATAGGCCTTGTGACGGCTCCCCTCGTTGGCCGTCACCATGATGATTCGAACCGGCACGGGTCGCGTGCGGCGCAACTTTTCGAGCACGAGGAAGCCGCTTCGCTTCGGCATCATCATGTCCAGTATCACCAGATCGGGATCCTCGCGCTCGGCCAGGGCAAGCCCCTGGTTCCCATCCCGGGCGACCATGACCTCGTAGCCCGACGCTTCCAAGGTGATCCGCATCGATTCGATGATCTCACGATCGTCATCGACCAGAAGAATTCGCTTTCGGTCGCGGGCTTTCCCTTCGGAACTGGAAGACGCTTCGGCCATAGTCAAATACCTCATCAGGGGGCCAGCAAGTCCGTCGTCCTGAGCGAAGCCTGCGTTGCCCAAACCAATTTCATATAAGTAGCTTAGCGGGTCGGCATTTGCAAGGGGTCCCGCCGTCTTTCCGATCTCGCTTGCCCGACTGCGAAGAGCGTCGGATATCGCGACCACTGAGCTCTAACGAAGTACCTGTTGCCAAATTCCGTCGGTCATTCTGAGCGAAGCGAAGAATCTAGCCAGCAGTTCTCACGACCGTAGGTTATGCTTCAGCATAACACATTGGCAGGCAACGTCTTGTTATGCTGAAGCATAACCTACAGACTGTCGGCATTTCAGCCCGTGTGGTGAGAAATGCGGGCTGGGGTTCGCCAGATCCTTCACTTCGTTCAGGATGACATCATGGCTTCCCGTACCAGAAAAGGCGAAACATTTCGGCAGAAAAAGCAAACCACCCAAATGCCATGCCTGAACTCGCGATTCCACCATCGTTTCTAGTTTCGTGGTGGCCCTACCGGCAACCCTATTGACGGATATCAAACATTTCTGTAAAATCCGCGTTGCGGGGCGCGGGTGCGTGCATCGGGAGATTCTCGGCAACTATCGGATCTCCCAACCAACGGCTTTTGTCGCAAGGATCGAAGGATGCACGTAGACCGCACGGCTGAGGGTGTGGAAATCCAGGCCCCCGCCAAACTGAATCTATTCTTCGAGGTGCTCGCGAAACGAAACGATGGCTACCATGAGATAGAATCGCTCATGTGTCCCATCGACTTATACGATACATTGCGTTTTCGGGAAAATTCCACCGGGCAGTTGGAGTTGAAATGCAGGCGGGTATTCGGGGCAGGCGGCCCAAGCAGCCGCGGCTTCGACCAAGTATCCGAAGGTCCCGATAATCTCGTCATGAAGGCAATTGAATTGGTTCGGCGTCGGACAGGCGTCCAACGCGGAGCCACCTTGCGGCTAATCAAACGAATTCCCGCGGCAGCGGGATTGGGCGGCGGCTCCAGCGATGCCGCCGCGGCCCTGGCTGCCGCCAACGTGGGTTGGAGTTTGAATCGGCCGCCGGAAGAATTGATGGAGTGGGCAGCCGAGATCGGAAGCGACGTTCCCTTTTTCCTCGTCGGCGGACCGGCTATCTGCCGGGGACGTGGGGAAAAGATTACGCCCGTCGCCGAACTCGGGACATTCCACGGCGTCGTCGTTCGACCGCCCGAAGGGCTGTCGACGGCCGCGGTCTATGGCGACTGCCGGCCCGCCGCGACGCCAAGGAAGGTCGGCCTGTTGGTTGAAGCGTTGAGGCAAGGAGACTGGAAGCAAGTGCGAGGGCAGTTGTGGAATCGATTGCAGCCGGCCGCCGAAAGGCTGTCGCCCTGGATTCGACGATTGCAAGAGGCGTTCTCTGAAGAGAGTTTTCTGGGACACGGAATGAGTGGAAGTGGCACGTCGTACTTTGGATTGTGCCGTCACGCCCGCCATGCACGGCGTTTGGCGCGACGGTTGGAGGCAAACGGATTGGGTGTAGTTTTTGCCGTGCGAAGTTGCCGTTAATCCGCCTGGTTGGGCAGCAGTGCAAACTGACTTTTCTTGGGTGCTCGTCGCCCTGCTCGCCCCGCCGGCATAGGGAGCATGCTCCTTATTTCCGACTTGAGAAAAAGGCAAGGAGAACAACCGTGGAGATCACCGAGGTGCGCGTCAAGCTCATGGACGAGCCCGGGGAGCGATTACAGGCTTTCTGCTCCATTACGTTCGACGACGCTTTCGTCGTCCGCGATCTAAAAATCATTGAGGGCGGCACGGGCCCCTTCGTCGCCATGCCCAGCCGAAAGCTCACGGCGCATTGCTATCAGTGCGGCTGCAAAAACCATCTCCGCGCCGCCTATTGCAACCAATGCGGCTCGCGGCAGAAAGATCAGCAAGCCGGCAAAGACGACGAAGGACGCGCCAAGCTCTACGCCGACATCGCTCACCCGATCAACTCGAACTGCCGCGAAATGATCCAACAAAGGGTCATCCATGCGTTCGAAGAGGAGAAAGCCCGCTCGAAAATGCCCGGCTACGTCTCCAGCTACGAAGACTTTGATGGCGAGGATTTTGGGGCAACGCAGCCGTCGGCCACCGTCACCCAGGTCCAAGGCGCCGAACGCCCGCGAGGACCCCACAGGCCTCGGGCGTCGCAGCCGCACGCCAACCACCACGCCAGCCGGGGTTTCGGCGCGGGAATCTTCGAATAACCCCCCCGCCTCGTCACACAGAAACGGCGATTTGGCCTCGATATCGGGCGATACCCGCCGTCTTAGCCCCACCCTGCGCGGGGATTCTCGGAAAATTCCTCGCGCCGCCTGTCAGGTTTCGCTCCCTGCGGCTTTCTTCTAATAGCCTTGCGTGATCCTGGGAGCTTTGCGCTCGCTTGGAGCCGCCTCCCAGGGGGTAGCGGCGGATTCTCCAGTCCCCAGGATCGTGGGAGGTTAATGACGGGGCTCGATGATTTCACCAAGATTGTGATTTCCATCGAGATTGCGCCCAACGATAATGGAAGAAAATGGCACCAGGGCGGAATCGCGACGCTATGAACTCGTCCGACGACCGAGATCGAGAATCCCGAAACCGCGAGTTCGTGCGGCTGTTGGCCAAGCACGACGTCCGGCTGGCCGAGTACATCCATACGCTCGTCCCTTTGTGGCACGACGCCGAAGACATCATTCAGAACACCAAGCTCCGCCTCTGGGAACAGTTCGATTCGTTCCAACCCGGCACCGATTTCGCCGCCTGGGCGTTCACCATCGCCCGGTATATGGTCAAGGCGCACCGCAAAACGTGCCAGCGTCGCCGGACGTGCCTTAGCGACGATTTGCTCGAAACCATCTCGCGCGAGTATTCCGACGTCTCACGCTCGACCGACGATCGCGCGTCGGCACTGGCCGAATGCGTCAAGCTGCTCAATGCGGGCAGCCGCCGATTGCTGGGGCTATGC
>JAEWUR010000671.1 GCA_023397045.1 Planctomycetota bacterium | reverse complement strand
GGCCCTCACCCTAACCCTCTCCCGAAGGGAGAGGGGACCGGTTTCTGGTTCAACCCTTTCCAAAAGGACGAGAGGGCCGGTTTCTGGTTCAACCCTCTCGCAGAGGCGAAGAGGGCTGGTCTGCAATGGCATCACCCATCTTCGTGTCCTTAGTGTCCTTCGTGGATGTCTTGTCTTATTTGTCCTAGTGGTTTTGTCGGGTTGCGCAGGCTATCAAATCGGCAATCAGACGCTCTTTCCCGCCGATATTCAGACGGTCTACGTGCCGATGTTTGAATCGAAGAGTTTTCGGCGTGGGCTGGGCGAACGGCTGACCGAGGCGGTGGTCAAGGCGATTGAAGGCCGAACGCCGTACAAAGTTGTCAGCGATCCGAACGCCGACAGCGTACTCACCGGGCGACTGCTGGCCGAGAATAAGAGCGTTCTGGTGCCCAGCCTGACCGGCGATGCTCGCGAAATCCAAGTCGGAATGCACGTCGAAGTGAGTTGGGTCGACCGTAAGGGCCGAATGCTTCGCGATACGCAATACGTCCCGCTGCCCGAGGAAATGACCGATATCTCGACCACCGGCAATGTCGTGCCGGAAGTCGGTCAGTCGATCACGACGGCCCAGCAACAGGCGATCGAACGCATGGCGCAGCAGATCGTCGGGCTGATGGAAAAGCCTTGGTAGAAGAGTGAATCGTGGGTGGTGGGTCGTAGAGACGGGCGTTACAATGGGGGCATGACGGATTCTTCGCTCGCCCAGCATTGGAGACTTCGCAGCCGATCGTTGCCGGTCGGGCGGTTGCCGCTGTTGATGGGCATTATCAACGTCACGCCCGACAGCTTCTCCGACGGCGGACACTGTTTTGACGCCGAGGCCGCGATCGAGCACGGTCTGCGTCTGGCAGCCGACGGCGCCGACATTCTTGACATTGGCGGCGAAAGCACCCGGCCGTATTCGAAGCCCGTCGACGCGCAGGAAGAACTGTGCCGCGTGATGCCGGTGATCGACGCGCTGTGCCGGCAGACGGCGCTGCCCATCTCGATCGACACGTCGAAGGCGCTCGTAGCGCGCCATGCCATTCGCGTGGGCGCCGAGATCATCAACGACGTAACGGCGCTGACCGGCGACCCGGGCATGTTGCCGTTGGCGGTCGAGTCGCAAGCGGGCGTGTGCGTCATGCACATGAAGGGCACGCCCCGGACGATGCAGGACGAGCCGGTCTATGCCGATGTGGTCGGCGAGGTTTTCGATTACCTTCGCGGCCGGCGAGATGCACTGATGGCGGCGGGAGTCGAGCAAGATCGAATCGCGGTCGATCCGGGCATCGGTTTTGGCAAAACGGTCGAGCACAACCTGGAGCTTCTGGCCAACGCCCGGCGGTTGCATGAACTGGGGTGCCCTGTTCTAATTGGGCATTCGCGAAAACGTTTCATGGCCGATCAGCGCGAGGCGGGCACGGTCAGCGTGGCGTTGTCGCTCGCCCTCCAGGGTGTGCAAATCCTGCGAGTCCACGATGTCGCGGCCGTTCGCAAGGCGTTGGAACTGTTTCAATCGACCGGCGGTTTGGCCGAGCGGCCTGTTGAAAAGGTCGATTTTGGGGAGAGTTGAGTGCCACTGGCTCTGCCAGTGATGTGAAAACGTGGAGAGTCCAGCACTGGCGGTCCCTCGCTCACGCTTCGGGTTACTAGTGCTTTGCCAGCCGTGCCGTAATGGGTGCCATGCCCACGCTTGTCGTGGGCATGTGGCGAGTTTTCGGCGAATTATCATGCCCACGCGGGTGGCCCCGATAGCTTGCCTATCGGGGTGCCGAAAGGCACGGGAGGAGTCGTTGTTTCTGTGCAAAAAAACCTCTCGCGGCTTCGCCGCCCTGATGGCCGAGCTATCACGGCCACCCGGGATGTTTTTTGACGATGTCCAGCGACCAACGGGAGCGGGTCGAAGCCAACCGAGCGGTAGCTCGAATTGGCCGGCGGCCCTGCCGCCCGTGCTGAATCGGCGTTGACTTGGCCGGCGTCGTCGAGGATACTTCTACAGGTGGGGTTGTTCAGAAAAGGTTCATGCTGCGATGAATGATTTGAAGGCATATTGTCTCGACTTGGCTCAACGGGCGCAACGGGCGGCCGCCGATCTGACCGTGGTGACCGGCGCTCAGAAACAAGACTGGCTGCGACGTTGTGCGCAACTGCTCGACGAGCGGACGGCCGCGCTGACCGAGGCGAACCAGCGCGACATCGACGCCGCGCCGGGCTATGGTCTTTCGGCCGCGGCCATCGACCGGCTCCGGCTGACGCCGCAACGCATCGCCGATATGGCCAAGGCGCTGGCCGAAGTGGCCGCGCTGCCCGAACCGATCGGCGAGGTCATCTCGAGTTCAATCCGGCCGAACGGTTTGGAAGTCCAAAAGGTTCGCGCGCCGCTGGGGGTGGTCTTTTTCATCTACGAGTCGCGACCGAACGTGACGGCCGACGCCGCGGCGCTTTGCGTGAAGGCGGGCAATGCCGTGATCCTGCGCGGCGGCAAAGAGGCCGCCCATTCGAACCGTGCAATCACCGAGATCATTTCGCTCGCCGCGACCCAGGCCGGGCTGCCTGCCGACGCGGTGCAGTTCGTCAACACCGTCGATCGCGAAGCGGTCGGCCATCTGCTGCGCATGCCGGAGTATGTCAATCTGTGCATTCCGCGCGGCGGCGAGAGTCTGATTCGTCGCGTCAGCGAAGAGGCGCGGATGCCGGTCATCAAGCACTACGCCGGAAATTGCCATGTCTACCTCGATCGATCGGCCGACCCGGAGATGGCCGAGCGGATCGTGATCAACGCCAAGTGTCAGCGGATGGGCGTCTGCAATGCGGCCGAATCGCTGGTCGTTCACAGCGGTGCGGCCGAGACGCTGCTGCCGCGCGTCGCCAAGGCGCTGGCGGAACGCGGCGTCGAGATTCGCGGCGACGACCGGACTCGAAAACTGCTTTCGGCCATGAACATCAAGCCGGCGACGGACGAGGACTATGCGACCGAATATCTCGGGCCGATCATCTCGTGCCGCGTGGTCGATTCGCTCGACGATGCGATCGTACACGTCAATCGCTACAGTTCGCAGCATACCGAGGCGATCGTCACGCGCGATCTGGACGCCGCACGGTTGTTCGCCGCGAGGATCGACAGTTCGGCGGTGATGATCAACGCGAGCACGCGATTCAACGACGGCGGCGAGTTCGGCTTGGGTGCGGAGATCGGAATCAGCACCGACAAGTTCCACGCCCGGGGACCGTGCGGAATCAATGAACTGACCTGCTATAAGTATGTTGTGTATGGCGCCGGGCAGGTGCGTGGGTAGTGGATAGTGGATAGTGGATAGTGGGTGGAGAGACGTGAATAGGAACGAACAGTTCGTTCAGACGTCGAATGTTGTGCGTTCCCGCGCGAGTCGCGAGGGTGCGTCGGCGTTTGTGCATTCACAACATCTGCACCGGCTGCGACTGCTGCACGGCGGATTGGCGCGGAGTTTCGGCGAAGCACTTTCCGAAATGTTACACACGCCCGTCGACGTGAGCGTGGTTCAGATCGACCAATACGATTTCAGGCGTTTCTTGGGCCGGATCGCGATGCCGGCTTGTTTTTTCGTGCTGTCGGCCGATGCGTTGCACGATCGATGGATGCTCGACATCGATCCGGCGGTCCTGCATCCGATGATCGACCGGATGTTGGGCGGGACGATCGGCGACGGACCGCCGCCGGGCCAACCGTTGACCGAGATCGAGCAAAGTCTGGCCGGGCGGATCGTGCGAATGTTTTTGCAGGAGTGCCGTCAGGCATGGCAGAACATCTTGGAGTTGAGTCTCACGGTTGCCCAATCGGACGACAACCCCCGGCTCTTGCGAATTCTGCCTGACGACGAGCCGACGGTGGTCATCGACTTCGCGGTTTCGATCGGCGGCCGGCGTGGCTCAATACTTCTTGGCATCCCGTGTCGAACGATCGAGAAGCTGTGTGGGCGGCTGCCCTCGGCCGGTTCGCTGTCGGTCCATCAGCCGATGCTCGATGCGTCGCGAACGGTCGAAATCACGCTGGCCGAGACGCAGATCGAGGCCGCCGCGCTGGCCGACCTTCAGGTGGGCGACATCATCGCAACCGAGACGCCGGCCGATCGACCGGTGAAGGTGACGATCGATGGCGACGTGCGATTTTTCGGCAAGCCGGGCACGTATCAGGGTCGCAAGGCCGTTCGGTTGACCGAGCCGGTGGATCCGGTGGGTAACCGTCCGGCGGACGGGGCGGAATCGGGCCATTTGGCGGGAGAATGACGTTTTTGACGCCGTTTTCTCGCTTCGGTTGCGCGCCGAGCCGGGCGAGACGCCCGTTGGCCGTTGTGTTTTTCACAGGTCCGGTTACAATTTTGTGAATTCCGTGCCTTCACCACACTAAAAATCCACGCGGGGAGCAAGATCGTGAATTGGGACCTGTACATCCGAGTCAGCGCGTTGATGTTTCTGGAGTTTGCCGTTTGGGGAGCGTGGATGCCGGTGTTGGCGCTCCGACTTCTTGGTCCCATGAAGTGTACGGGCAAGCAGACCGGATGGGTCTATGCCACATTCCCGATGGCGTGCATTTTCGCGCCGTTCGCCTCGGGCTATCTGGCCGATAAGGTGTTCAGCGCCGAGTGGATCATCTTGGTCTCGCACGGCCTTGGTGCCGTGTTGCTGTTCGTGGCTGCCCGACAAACGAAGTTCTGGGGTATTTTCTGGACGATGCTAGCCTACTCGGTTTTCTATACCGCGACGCTGCCGTTGGTCAACAAAGTCCTGTTCCAGCATATTCCGGGCGACGCCGAATTGTCGTTCCTTGGGTTTCCCGTCTCGTTGCAGGCGTTGGTCTTCCTTTGGGCGCCGGTGGCCTGGGCGTTGATCGGCTATTTCCTCACGGCCATGCGACAAGTGCGCAAGGTGGGCGGCGACGGACCGGACGCTTTGTATCTGGCATCGTTCCTGTCGGTCATCATGGTTCTGGTATGCCTCGTTCAACCGGCCACGCCGCCGCAGGTCGCCGCGTCGACGACCGAGGTTGCGGCTGCTGCGACCAATCCCATGGTCGAGGCTCTTGGCATGTTGCGCAATTCGAATTACCTGGTCTTCATCCTGACGCAGTTGGTTGTGTCGGGCATGATGCAGTTCTATTTCCTTGGCACCGGCCAATTCATGCAAGACCGGGGCGTCAGCGGCAAGAACGTCTCGGCGGCCATGGGCATGGCCCAGGCCGTGCAAGCCGTCGCCACGATCTTCCTGCTGGGCTGGCTGTTGAAAGAAGCCGGATTCCAGTGGACCTTCGCAATCGGTGCATTGTGCTGGAGCATCCTGTTCGGCACGTACGTCGTGAGCAAGCACAGCCTGTGGATCTTCCTGGTGCAGGCGTTCCACGGTTTGGCCTATGTGTTCTTCATGATCGGCGGGCAGATGTTCGTCGGTGCGACAGCCCCTGCCGAGATCGGTGCATCGGCTCAATCGCTGATCTTCATCGCCACGAACGGCATCGGTTTGTTCCTGGGCACGCAGCTTGCCG
>JAEWUR010000669.1 GCA_023397045.1 Planctomycetota bacterium | reverse complement strand
ACAAGAAGCAATTCCTGGCATTATGGAGCCAAATCGCGAATCGCTACCAAGACTCTCCCCAGGAGGTGTTCTTTGAGATCCTGAACGAGCCGAATGGCAGACTCACGCCCTCCCTATGGAATCTTTGGCTGCGCGATGCACTGGCGACCATTCGCAAAACCAATCCGGACCGAATGGTCATTCTCGGCCCCGGCCGGTGGAACAACGTTGACGCGCTCGAAGAACTCGACCTGCCGGACGACGATCCGAACCTGATTGTCACGATCCACTATTACAATCCCTTCGAGTTCACGCATCAAGGAACGCCCTGGACACCTCACAAGGACGCGACGGGCGTCGTCTGGCAGGGCCATCAGCAAGACCGGCAGGCCATTCAACGTGACTTTGACATCGCTTCGCGTTGGTCCAAGGCGAGTCGGCGGCCGATCTACCTCGGCGAGTTCGGCGTTTACGACAGGGCCGACATGGCGTCTCGCACGCGATGGCTTGCCTTTGTGACGCGCGAAGCCGAACGCCGGGGGTGGAGTTGGGCCTATTGGCAATTCGATTCCGATTTCATCCTCTACGATGTCGAACGTGGAGATTGGGTCCGCCCGTTGCTCGAGGCGATCACCTCTCGGGAACCAACGAGTTTGTCCCGCTTCTAGACCGCATTTCTACCCACCGTAGGTTATGCTTAAGCATAACAATTTGCCAACCAACGTTCCGTTATGCTAAAGCATAACCTACGGATTGTTGGCATTTCACCCCGTGTGGTGAGAGTGCGGGCTGGACCGCTATGACACGGGCAAGTCAGAGTTTCAACGCAAGACCGCCATACGCCCAGGTGCCGCGATAGGGTGAGCCTTCATCATACTCGCTCAGCGCGTAGCCGCTCAATCGACGGGTGATGTCCCAATTGAGCGTGCCCCGGTAGACCATATAGTTCTGCCGCTGGTTGTCCCAACGTTTAACGACCGAGAACGACACCCAGCAATGCTGCGCGCCGTCGAATCGATCCCACGATAGCCAGCGTTTGTATTCCAGGCCGACATCGCCCATCCAATAGTTGATCGGCGTCCAGTAGGGATGCACCATATCGCGATACGGATCGGGTCCGGGGCTAAAAACCGAGGCCTCGGCGAAATTCCAATAGTAGCCGTTCAACAACAGGGTAAGACGCCGCGGGTCGGGCGTCAATTGGAGCCAATTGCGGAACTCTGCCGCGTATCGCGTGTTGTCGTCCGAATAGGCCTGCATCGAAAACGTCGCCTCGGTTCGCCAATCGTTGCACGGCATGAAGTCCAGGTCCGTCCGCAACCCGCCGCGATAAATGTCTTGCAGAAGCGACTCGCCGTTTTCGAGAACGTTGTCCATCGTGCCCGAGACCGTCCAGACGAGATCGTCGAACGAGCGAATCCGAACGCCGGCCTCGAAGTCCGGGCGTGTGGAGACAAATCGGTCGAACTGTTGCAGCTCGCCGTCGACGAAAAACGCCATAGGAGTGTAGGGTGAAAGCAATGACCGGCAGAGACCGTCCACCTGCTTCTGATAGCGAAACGTCAGCGCGTTGCCGGCCGTTCCCTGTCCATAGGTCGGCGCCAACGTCAGGCGTCCGTAGCCGAGCGAGAGATGCTCGTTTTCTTCGAGACGCGCGAACTGGTAGCTCACGTATTCGCCGAACCGATCGATGGACGTTAGCCCGTCACGGCCACGCTCGCGCACGAACCGCGTGTCGGCGGCGACGACGGGACACTGTTCCAGTTGCTTCCCTTCGAGCGCCACTTGTGCGTCGCGGTGGTTGGGGCTGCCGGCCAGAAGGTCTTCGTAGGCGCCGATCGCATTGGTGGTTTCGCCCAAACTGCCCTGCGCTTGTCCAAGTTCGAATGCGAGGTGCTGTTCGTAGGGTTCGAGGGCCAACAAACGCTCATAGTCGTGCGACGCGACGCTGGGTTGCGAATAGTGCGCCGCCTTGGCCCGACGCTCGATCGCCAATCGGCACGCCTCCTCTTTGAGCCCGGTCCAATGGCAGATTTCCGAATCGTATTCGGCCAGTCCCTGCGGCGATCCACAGACAAAAAAGACCACCCGGGCCGTTTCGCGCGCGTAGAGATAATTCGCCGGCGACTGGCATCGCAACTTCTGATAAAGCGCCATCGCTTCGGCGTTGCATCGCATCGTGACATACGCTCGGGCGAGACCGAGCATCCACTTCTGGTTACAGGGTTGCCGAGCCAGCAACTCTCGGTAGATTTCCGCGGCACGGCTTGCCTCGCAAGGCACGCCAAACGACGCGTGCCACTCGGCCAACCGCGTTCGCAGCAGGATGTTCTCGGGATCGATCGCCAAGGCTTGTTCCAGCACCTGTTTGGCCCAATCGCGGCGGCCGTCTTCCATCGCCAAGTCGAAAAGTGCGGCCGCGGTGAAGATCGGCCGCGATTCGTCGGCTGCGTCGGGAGCGGGTACGCTGGGGCAGAACTGCGAGAAGTAAAGGCATTCGGGCAGCGCATGGCGCGAGGCGGCCTGGGCCTGCCTCAGACATTCGGCGGCCTCGGTCGCTCGACAGGTTTTCATCAAGATACGGGCGAGCAGTACGTTCGCCTCGGCGTTGGCGGGATCGCCGGCCACGAGGTAACGGCAGATCTGTTCGGCTCGGCCGTATCGCCGCTGAAGATACAGCGACATGGCAAGATGCAGGTCGGCGGCCGAGTTGTTCTTTCCCGCGCCCAAGGCCGCGTAAATCGCGTCGGCCTTAATGAACTCGTTCTGCGCGCGATTCAGATCCGCCAATGCCATCATTGCCTGACGATCGTCCGGATTGTCGTCGATCAGTCGGGCAAGAATTCGGTGCCCATCGTCGTAATCTCCGACAATCGTGTCGCGCTCGGAGACGGCCAGAAGCCATTGCCGGTTGCGGAGGTCGCTGGGGACCTGTTCCAGGAATTGGTCGGCGGCGTCCATCCGATCGTCTCGCATGGCCACCCTGGCACAGCCGATCAAAGCGGTCGCATCGTTGGGCAACCGCCGCAGGACGTCCTCGAATAATCGCCCCGCCTCGGAGTAGTCGTCGGCCGCGTAAAGGGCGGAAGCAAGCTCAAGACGCAACGCGACGTTCCCTGGGAATAGGCCATCCAGCTTCTCCAACTGTTGGACAGCCATCGAATTATCGCCGATCAGCAAGGCATAGCGAACCGACAGGCCGAGGACGCGAGCGTCGTTCGGATCATTCTTCAACAGGCCATCGAGGATTGGCGCCGCATCGTCGGGCCGACCCAATTGAACGTATAGGGCCGCGGCATCGACTCGCGTTCGATCGTCCGACAGATCGCGACCGTGGATCCTGGTTCGGATCAGTTCGTCGGCCGCCGCGGTCTCGCCATCCAAGGCATGAAGCAATGCGAGAGACGCCGCGAAATCCACGCGATCGGAGAATCGACCGACGCCTTCGGTCAACAACTGTTTCGCTCGGGGGTGATCGCCAACCCGCAGCAATGCGTCGACATACGTGCGCAGGAACTGAGGATTGTCGGCGTTCTGTTCGAGGATCCGGTCATATTCGGGCAGGGCTTCCCGCACGCGTCCCGCCCCAAACAACGCATCGGCATATTCGCGGCGGACATCGTCGCGATCGGGAAACCGTTTCCGGAACTCCTCGAATCGTTGCAGGGCCGCGTCGAGATCACCGCGAGAAAGAGCGTTTCGCGCCGCGCCCAGGAGAATATCTGCTTCGAGCTTCTGATCGCCGTTCTGCGTCGCGTGATCGGCGGACGGCGGCTGGGCGTGGACCGGCGCGGCGGCGATTCCCGCCAGAAACGCCCAGCACAACAGCAACCGCCCACGGCTCAGAAAATGCACGGCCCACCCCTGGACATCGTCACTCCATCGCGCACGGATAGACTTAACAGAGTATCGACAGGACAGGGCCGACTCGTTGTTCTATCTCCCGCTTATGCGTGGATTCTCCCCCGGCAGGGAGGTGTGCATAATTCAACGCGTCGACCGAAGGCGTTAATTGCCCTTTCGTATGCGATTTTGTCGCAATCGGTCAATCGTGAGAGGACTGTCCCTTCAGGAGGAGTTGATACTGGGCATCCGCGTCCTCGTATCGCCCCAGGGTGCTCAGGGTCTGGGCCAACGCGAAACGAAGGCGGCGCGTGGCTGGGAATTGCTCCACCGCGTGACGCAGCACCACCTCGGCCTCGTCATACATTCCAAGCCGCCGCAAGGCATCGGCAAGCCGCTCGTACCCAACCTCGTCAAGGGCGGGATAGCCATCGTGTTGATAACCCTCGAAGATGCCGACCATTGTCTGGCGAATGGCATCGTTCCAATGGTCCAACGCCGCCACGGCATCAACAAACTGTCGCCGCAATTCGGCATCGTTCGGGTCTTCTCGCAAAAGGGCGACCAATCGAGTCGCCGCTTCCTCATAGCGACGGTCGGCGACGAGCAACCTTGCGATGCCGCGTTCGGTGGACGCGTCGGCTGCATTCTCCTTCTCAAGCTCCGCGAGGACCTGTAGCGACTGAGCGGTCTTGCCCTGCATTTCGAGTATTGCGGCAAGCTGCCGTCGCGACGCAGTGTCCTGGAGCGGTTCGAGCAGAGCGATCGCTTCGTCGGCGCGGCCAATGCGTGCCAAGTAGCCGGCGTACTCAGCCTTCACCGCATCATTGGGCGATTCCAGCCGGAACGACTCGTCGAACAACGTCCCGGCCGCCTCCAAATCGCCGGCCGCAACGGCTTCGCGAGCGCAAAGCAACTTCGCCTCGCCTAGTTTTTTCGTCACCATCGCGTTTCCCGGATTCAGGTCGTGCAAGATCGCATAATATTCCGCGGACTTCGCGAAATTGCGTCGTGTCGATTCAATCTCGGCAAGCCGCCGAACAACCCGAGCGTCGCGAGGATTCCTGCGAAGCAATTCCTCCAACTCCGGAATCGCCTTATCGGGCTGGTCCGCCATTTCATACACGTCGACAATGCGGCCCAAGGCATAGTCGGACACCTCCAACTGCCGGAGGACCTGAATCGCGAGTTCCGTCTTGCGCGCGGCGATCAAGACGCCAAGTAATTCCTCCGCTTGTTCGGGGTCGGCAGCCTGAAGATCACTTGCTCGCAAAAAACGCTCAACCGCTTGGTCGAGGTGGTCCGCCGCGAGCGCCGACCGTGCGGCCTCGCGATAGACCTTGGCTTTCTCCTCCAGTGGCAGGTGGCTCTCCTGCCGTCTTCCCAGAAGTTGATCGAAAACCGCCTCGGCCGCCTCAAACTGGCCGGCCCTAACAAGATGCCTGGCCTGCGTCAACGACCAATCGAAGCTGTTGGCCTTCACTTGTTGTGCCAATCGTCCTGCAAGTTCCGCCGCATTCGCATCATCGTCCAGCGCAACGGCGGCCTCGTAGGCGAGGAGAATTCGGTTGGCCGTGGCGTTCGGAGATCTCACGACGGCAAGCACCAGGGCTCTGGTCTTTTCCTCTTGACCGCCGACGCCGGGCGCTGCGGCCACCGTGGCCAAAAAAATGTCTTCGCGATGACTCGCCTCGAACAGAAACGCCGTGGCGGCCGCGAGCGCGACCGACGCCGCCAGTGCAAGGATCTTCACACGAGCGGGCTGACGATGATTTCGCATCGTCGCGGCCGTTTTCCGAAGCGAACGCTTCCACCGGTTTTTCTCCAACACCAGGTCTCTCATGGAAGCCGGATCGCGCCAGCGAAACTCGTGTTGGTGAACAATCAATGCGCCGACCCGCAAGATGTCGACGTTGTGTACCTTCACATCAATTTGCCGCCGGCCCATCGGTGCATCGAGGTCGACTCGGACCGTTTTGCCAACCGGACACGAAACCGACATTGTCGCTACGAAACCTCGACGATCGAGCGATAGCGCGACGGTATGCTGCGGGGCCATGCCGGGCAACCCCGTATCCACGATCGCCGGCATCGGGAAGTCGCCATCCCCGCTCAGCTCTTCCGGCAATGCCCGCGTGCCTTGGTGGGTCGTGTGGTGCGTCATCGTGACAACCGGCACGGCGTATCGCAGGATCATGTCGTGCAGCGCGTCGGTTTGCCGTGTCTGCTGGGGATTGTCCGATTGCTCGAAGGTCACATTATTCAGGTAGATGGAACGGGTTCGGCGATTCAGCGGGAGGGACGACACGACACGGCCCTGGCATGTCGTTTGGCCAACCGGAGAATGGAACGTCAGGCTCAGCGCGCAGCCGGGCTCCAACGCCGTCCATGTCAACATGTTGCAGCCGAGTTCGTTGAACGCGACGGATACGGCCGAATGCGTCACGTCGTTCACCGTATACTCGACCTCCGTGCAGAGCGGATGCCGCCACGGATCGTCAGAAATCCGGCTTGTCATGGCTCGATCCAAGACGTTCATTGCGAGCCACGAGTTGTAGATGGCCAAGCCGCATCCGATGATCAGACCGAAGTAGTCGGCTGACATGCCGAAAAACAGTCGTGAGATCGCCCAACTGGCGGCAATGATCGAAAACGCGACAATCGCGGCCTGCGGCCACATCAGCCGAAGGCCCGCCATGTGCGACCCGCGATTCGAGCCTTTTCGCGTCACGACGAATCGCTGTCGGCGCCGCCCGAAAATGGCTCGCCACAACGCACGGATCTGCAAATGGAACGATGCCATCATGGCCATCTCGATCCCGATGAAGTTGCCGCAGCCGTTCGATGCCAACTTGACCGCCGTCCACACCGACACAAGATAGCACCCTACGATGACGCCATATCTCGCGCTGAGGTCGGACACCGGCGCAATGCCGGTTGCCAACATGATGAGCGGCGTCAGGTAAAGGACCAATCGGGCCGGTCCCAACGTCCATGAGCCGATCGACGCAAGATAGTTGATGCGGCCGGCCAGCGTGAGGCCCTTCATCGTCAGGGGGTTGTCGTAGGCCATGACGCTAAGATTGCCTTCTCCCCAGCGAAGGCGTTGGCTCGCGAACGTCTCGGCATCGTCCGGCGCAAGGCCGACGACCATTTCCTCGCTCACTGCGATCGATTTCCATCCCGCGGCATTGATGCGCATGCCCGTGTGCATGTCCTCGGTGATCGTCTC
>JAEWUR010000662.1 GCA_023397045.1 Planctomycetota bacterium | reverse complement strand
ATCGCGCCGGCCAAGGCGAACAACCGACGGTCGAGCACGGCGTCGATGCGAACCGGTTTCAACGTATACCACAGGCCGAGCAGCGCGGCATACATCGCCACGAAGACAACGGTCTCGAACATGCCAGTCAGCGGGATCAGGCCGGTGATGAGTCCTCGCAAGGTCATGCCGAGCATGGTCGACGCGATGGCCACGATCAAAATGCCGACGCCGAGCCAAAAGAACGTGCGACGCATCGGCCCGACGGCCGCCAAGAAGCAAATCGTGGCCGCGAGACTGACGATCCACGACCAGAAGAACGGATTCGTGCGGTTGTAGAGCAGTTCCAGATCGGTTGAGCCGGGCGGCGGATAGGCCGTGGCTGTCAGAGCGTCCTGGTCGCGATGTTGCAGGGGCAACTTTTCGCGCAGCGAGGTCGTTGCGTCGCCGAATTCGCGTAGTGACGCAACGAAGCGGTTCATCGCCGCGTTGAATTTCTCCGCACGGTCGGCCGCGGTGCGATCGACATAGGCGTTTTTCGCGTCGGTCCATGTCTGACGGACTTTTTTGAGTTCCGCTTGCGGATAGGGAGCAAGCAGAGCGTCGGAGCCATGCGCCATCGCTTGGAAACTCAGCCACGGCGCGGCATCGTCGTCGGGAGCGCGGTCTTCCTCGAACGCGCCGGGATTCAACGCCGGTACAAGGCGCAGCGACTCGCCGTTGTCGTAGATGGCCAGATGCATCTCGGCCGCCTGACGGTTCAACTCGGCCGCCAAGGCTGCCAGCGGCTTGTTATCGACGTCGGCAAGCTGCGTGGCGAGCGACTGGCCGGCTTGATGGAATTCGGCCACCGGCGGCTCGACCTGAACGGGCGCGAAATCCTCGCCATGCACCTGGCCGATCAGTTTCTGGAGCGACTCGCCCGCCTGGACCATCGGCCGTCGTATGTTGTCCTCGCGATGGATGCTGTCGGCATTCTGCAGGGCCATCGCCAGTTTGCGCCAGGCGTCGGCCGACGCTCGAAGGCGTGCAAAAAAGCGCCGCGGCGTGTCCTTCGGTTCGCTGGGATTGAACGTCAACAGCCGATACTTCGCATAGGCGTCGACCAGATCCTTGACCTTTTTGTCGAGGCCGGACAGGCGGAAGTTTTTGCCCTCGACCTCCGAGCGTTCCTCCAACTCGGCCCAGCGCCGGCCGAGTCCGGCATTGTTTTCGACCTCGGAGGGCGATGCAAACGAGAGCCGCCGCCCCTGGTCATCATATAAGGGCAACCCCAACACGTCGTTCCGCAGTGATGCGTCGGCGGCCGCCAAAAATGGCACATTTTCCCAACGCTCGGGCTCGGCCAGCCAACTGAAGATCAGCTCGGACGGGTCGCATTTTCGCGGCGATGCGTCGGGCAACGTGAGCGTCGGCGTTGGACGACCGCAAATGGCCTCGACCATTTCTCGGGCGAACGTGTCGAGCGGCAGCACGCGGCCCTGGTCAAACACCGGGACATGCTGCCATGCGTTCCAATCGATCGCGCCGTTGTCGCCTGCCTGACAAACACCGGGCGCGAAGCCCAAAAGCAGCGTCGCAACGAGCGCCGCGACCGGAACGACCTTGCGTCTTGCACGACGAGGATGCCAGTAGTAGACGATGATGATTCCGAGCACGATTGTCAAGCAACCGGCATATTTCAACGTGCGGCCGGGATCGCTGTTGACGCTCAGCCGCGATAGGTAGATTCGGTCGCGCGTGTGGTCGCCGCAGGTCAGCGCGTCGAACTCCGGATCGCCGGGCCGATAGGGCGGTTCGAATCCCGACTGGAACAGCCGATAGGTGATGCCCGACCGGGGATCGGTGAAATCGACCGGGGCATTCAAGGTGATCAGGACGTCGGCGCGGATTTTTTCGGCCTTTCCGGCCGTGTCCTTGCGATTCAGGAAGTCGACCAGGCTGGAATAGTGCGAGGCCATGCCGATGCCTGGGTCGAGCCGCCGTTGGAACCGCTGTAAGAAGATCTGGAAGCCGAGGTCGATTTCGTCCTGCCGCAACGAAACGGAAACGCGGCGTTTCTCGCCATCGACCGCAAATTGCTTTGCCTTGGGCAGGTCTTCGGTCGTTCCCGGAAGGTCGAACTCTTTCGCCACGCCATCGACGGTCAACCGAACGCGGGCCGACGGCGCTGGATGGTTTGTGTAGTCGATCGCATCGAGCGTGATTCCGTCGGCGTCGTAGATCGTGCCGCGATCGACCGGGACAAATCGCCACGGGAACCACGGCAACGAATCGTATTGGCTCCAGGAAAACGGGCCGGCCGCAAAGGGAACGATGATCTCTCGTCCCTTCTCACGATCTTCTGTCCCCTCTCCCTCCGGGAGAGGACTAGGATGAGGGCCTTGTTGCGACGGAGCAATCTCCGGCTCAACCTGCAACTGAAAATGATAGGAATCCTGATACGCGCGATGGGCGGCATGGCCTTCGTAGACGGGCAACTGGGCCTCGATTCCTCCGCGCTGACTCATCAGGCAGCCGGCCAATAATAGCAGGATGCCGAAGTGGGTCAGGATGAATCCCGTTTGACGGCGACGCCAGGGGAACCGAATAGCCAGGGCACACGATACATTGACGGCCAACAGGGTACCGAGGCCCGTGAACCATGTTGTGTCATAAATGCCGAAATGGGCCGCCGCCGCGCCGTATCGGCTCTCGATCAGCGTACCCCAGGCCAGGACGACGACAAAGGCGGCGATGACGGCAAGGGCCAGTTGCAGCGAGCCGAAAAACGCCAGTATGCGTCTGAATGCTGTTCGAAAAGGCTCGGGCACTGGCAGTCGCGCAAGGGTAGGCTTCATGCTGGAATCGGACGGAGGATCGGAACGCGGGTTTTTTTCATTGTATCCGATTTTTCCCTCGATGCGTCCCCTCCCCCAATCGAGATGGGTGCGAAAACCGTCGGATGGCGCTGCGATCCCCAACAAAAAGGGCTCCGATTTTGCTCGGAGCCCTTTGCGGAAGCTGTTCAATGGCTCGAACTAGCCGCGACGTTTCCAGAGACCGTAGCCGGCAAAGCTGGCCGCAAGGCCGAGAAGCATGATGACCGTTCCGGGTTCCGGCACTGCGCCGATGTCACGCGTGGCCGTCCAGCCTGTGACATTCACCGTAGCGGACCCCATGTTGACCCATGCACCCAAAAAATTGCCTTCGACCGACCCAATATTGACATAGGATGTGCCAGTGGTGCCGCCAGTGGGGCAACCCGTAATCTCGTAAACGCGCCCGCCAAACCCGCCCGAGGTGTTCGCTTCATTGATGGCGGTTGCGTAGCCTTCTAGGTGCGCCGTGATGTTTTTGACGCGCATTTCGCTGTAATCGCCCGTCCCCTGAATCGGTCCCGAAATAAACTGATGTGCAACGATCTTGATGCCGTTTGGCGTCGAAGACACGGTTGCCGGGACATCGATCGAGATAAGATCGGGAACGGTGACAGGAATGACAATATCACTGAGACTGCTTTGCGTGATCGGTACATTGTAGGAATACTCGTCGACCGCTTGACTCAGGCCAAGCGGTGCGTCGACATCTCCCACGATATGCACGGTCCAGTCGGCGCCCGCGAAGCTGACGGCATGGGCAGCTTGGGGCGAGGCGATCGAGAATCCGAAAAGAGCGAAGCTGAAAAGAAGCGACGCCCCAATTCGCTTGGGAGAACTGATATGTAGGTATTGCACGCGCTGCCTCCGTCTGAAAAAGGATTAGGAAGGTTCTTCTCGTAAACGCGCACTACCGCCGGAACTTTGCCCGGAAACTATCGATCAGACGGCATTAGATGTTCGGGTTTGTTTTTTGTCAATATTTTTTTTGTTAAAATACGTTTCCTGGTGCCAATAACCACGTCATGGTCTTTGGTGGCGCCACGTAGGGTCCGCCTCGCGGACTATTGCGGCCTTCGTGATTCTTCATGGTCCGCGAGGCGAACCCTACCTCGGCTGATTCACCACCATTCCGCCATCGAAACTACGCAATCGTCTTGGGTAGTAGTTGCTTGGAGTGTAGTGGTGATGCCACTAGGGATGCATGTCTCTTTGTGGGCCTTTCCGACACTGTAGCAACATTATTGGGTAAATTTGGGTCGTTTTGCAGAAAGGATCACGAAAACACGAAATTGCGAAAGCACGAAAGGCAAGCAGCACCTGCGCCGATCCCCCAACAACGGTTTGCCTATCTGAGTTCCTGCTTTTTCGTGGTTTCGTCCTTTCGGAATTTTCGTGTTTGCCCAATGTTGATGCTATTGGGTCTCAGGAAAGTAATGCCGGGAGGCCCGGGCACCGACCGTTGGTTGGTCGACGGGAGGCCGGTAAAGCAGGAGTTTTCGGCCATGAACCACCCGACATTATTTACCTGAGTATCAATAAAGTCTCGCCTTTCCCGTTTTTATGACGGGGTATCGTCATCCTGAGCGACACGGCCATCGGCGAGATCGTTGCCGCAACCGCCGAATTGCGAGGTAGAATTGAGGAGCTACCGTTAGGTCCCACCCAGGCCAGAAATACCGTCCCACCTAGCCCAGAAAACCGTCGCGCGACCGGCTGCCCAGGCAGACTTTGTCCAAGTTGCCGGTTCTGCCGGTTGAATGGGGGCCATCGCGCGATCGGAATCAACGGGACCGCATGACGCGGAGACGCAGGATGCAAGCGATCGGAGTTGCCGTTGCGTGGTTATCCGTCCATGCGGCATTCTATGTCAAATGCCTCGGCGAGATCCGTTTGGCTGAGTGGTCGGGGCCATGGTGCGATTTCTTCAGCTTACAGGCGATCGGCTTTCTCGCCGTTGGGCTGATTTTCCAGATCACGCGGCCAAACTGGTTGGGCCGTGTTTTGGCAGGCTATCTGATCCTGTCCACTGCGGTCTTGTTGGGCGCGTCGCGCGATCCGTGGCTCATCGGCAGATTCGTCCTCTTTTTGGCATGGGGGGCGTGTGCCGTAGAAGGCGTGCGGCAGTTTGTCGCGCGGTTCGTCGGGCGGCGATACGCCACCTGGGGCGTCGCCATTGCCGCCACCTATGCGGTGATGATTCCTTGTTGCCTGGTCCTCGGACTCGTTCGCGGAATCAATCCGCCGGTCGTCGGCGTTCTCGCTGTCGTCACGGCATTGCCGGGCGCGATCATCGGGGTACGACATCTCAGGATGCGTTCGCGCAACGCCTGGCAGCGACTGGCCAACCTGGGCATTTTCGAATGGCTCATGTTGCAGATCATTTGGTTTTTCCTGGCGATCGTGTTCGTCGGCGCCAGCACCATGCCGGTGCTTGTGGACAGTCCTCGGGTGCATATTCCATTTATCCATCAGGTCATTGCCGATCATGGAGTGGTCCATCACTATCCGTGTTGGCAACGGCTCCAGCCGATGGCCTTGCAGACTTGTTGCGCCACATTCGCATCGCTCGGATCGGACATCGTGGGGGCGTGGTTATCCTGGTTCGCATTGGCGGCGATCGTGTGGCTGGTGGCCGAGGAGGTCGCCCGGCGGTCGGGCTCGTTGGGCACAGGACTCTTCGCCGGTGCCGCAGTGCTTGGGTGTCCCTTGCTTCTGCGCGTTGCCGCGTCGGGCCAGATCGACCATGCCATCACCATGTTGGCGACCGGCGGGTTTTTCGTCCTGTTTCGGGCGTTGCAGCCCAAGGGGGAAGGCTTGGTGCCAAGTCGCGACGTTGCGCCTCGGCAGGCGCTGTTCGACGGTCGCGGTCTTCTGCTTTCGGCGGTCATCATCGGGGCGATGGTCCAGGTGAAGTACACCGGATTGGTCTTCGCTGTCGTATGGGGAGGATTTCTGGCGGTTTCTCTGTTGTGGCGAGTCGGCTGGCGCGACGCGACGCGATGGTCGGCCGCCGCGGCCGTGGTTTTTTTGGTCGCCGCGATGCCGTGGTATGCGTTTGTGTACGCCGGCACCGGCAATCCCTTCTATCCCTACCTGCACCGTTGGTTCCCATCGCCGTATTGGGTCGAGGGATACACGTTGGGCGACCGGCTCAAGACGCTGTTTGCCATCGAGCCAGGCATCGGCGGTTTGCTCAGGTTCCCGTGGGACGTCACGTACCACACCCGTCAGTTTGTCGAGGGGCGAAGCGGTTTCATGGGTTTCTGGATTATTGGGCTTGCGCCGTGCTGGTTGCTGGCCTGGCGGCGACGCACGGTCCGGTATGGCGATATGGTGATCGTCGGTTGCGCGACGGTCGCAGGGATCTGTTTCTACACCCCCTACGCGCGATATTGGATGGCGGCCTGTCCCATGCTGGCGGCCTCGTGTGTGCTTGCGGCCGATTCGATGTTTCGCGCGATGGCGT
>JAEWUR010000640.1 GCA_023397045.1 Planctomycetota bacterium | reverse complement strand
TGTCACGCATGTACACTCTTCGTCGCGGTCGCCGAAGACGCTCGGAACGCCGACACCGCGTTCAGCCGGAAAAAAACCAGGATGTCTGGGCGACCGCCCCCGAAGAAAAGCCAACGATCCTTCCGAGAAACTCCATTTTAATCCGACGTTCGGCGAGGGTCAACTTGACGCGCTGTCCCCCCTCTTTCGGCACGGTTTTCGAACAAACGCACTTTTTCGCCGGATGTTACATTTTTTCAAACCTCCGGTTATAATGGCTCGTAGGACAATGGTGTGAGCCACGCTCCCTCGAATACCGTCCCTACGTCCCATAACGTGATAGGGTTCGGTCGCCTTCCTTTTTTTCAAACCCACCCGATTTCTGCTCTCCGAAAGGACATTCCGCGATGAAACGCCCGGTCAATCGTCGTCATTTCCTAAAAACCACCTCGCTGCTGGGCGCCGGGATCGGTTTGGCCGGTCTGGGCGGTTCGCGTCTTTGGGCTGCCGAGCAGGTTGCCCAGGCCGCTGCGAACGCCGAAAAACTCGGCTGGCGACTCGGTGCGCAAGCTTGGACGTTCCATCAAGGGTCGTTGTTCGACGCCATCGACAAAACCTCTTCGTTGGGCCTTCGCTACCTCGAGGCGTTTCCAGGCCAGGGACTCAGCGGCGACCTGCCCGGGTTGGCGTTCGATGAGAACCTTTCGGGCGACGGCCGAAAGGCGGTCAAGAAAAAACTCGCGGATTCCGGCGTCACCTTGGTGAACTGCGGCGTTTGGGGGCCATCGGGCGACGAAGGCCAGACCCGAAAGTTTTTCGACTTCGCCAAGGAGATGGGCATCGAAACGATCGCCTCTGAGCCTGAGGAAAATCAGTTCGACATGCTCGAAAAGCTGTGCGACGAGTATGCGATCAATCTCGCGATTCACAACCATCCGAAGCCGTCGCACTACTGGAATCCCGACACCGTGCTGAAAGTCTGCGAGGGTCGCAGCCCACGGATCGGCGCGTGCGCCGACACAGGCCATTGGCCGCGTTCCGGCTTGGTTCCCCTCGATTGCCTGAAAAAGCTGGAAGGACGGATCATCAGCCTCCATTTCAAGGACCTCAACGAAGCGACGCCGGCCGGCCATGACGTGCCCTGGGGCACCGGCGTCTGCGACGTGAAGGGCATGCTGACCGAGATCAAGCGGCAGAATCTCAAACCGGTCTTCTCGATCGAGTATGAGTACAACTGGGGCAATTCCCTGCCGGAAATTGCCCAGTGCATCGCCTATTTCAATCAGTGCGCGGCCGAGTTGTCGTCCTGATTGCCCATTGACTCACCACGGTTCCCTCGCACTCGCCGACAACGTCGAGTGCGAGGGCCTACGCTCTCGATCCGAGCTTACCTGGCCGAAACGCCGACGAACGGATTGCTGCGTTTTTCCTCGCCGACGGTGGTCGGTTCGCCGTGGCCGGAGAGCAAAATGGTTGCGTCGGGCAGAATGAACAGCTTTTTGCGGATTCCGGATATCAAGGCGTGATGATCGCCGTCGGGAAAGTCCGTCCGTCCGACGCTGCCGGAAAAAATTACGTCGCCGACGAACGCCATCGCGGGCGATTGCCCTTTCCAAACAAAGACGACATGGCCCACCGTATGGCCGGGAATCGAGAGGACCTCGAGCGAAAAACCCGCCGCCTCGTAGAGGTTGCCGTCGTCGACCAGCACGTCGGCCGGCGGGCTGACCATCGGCACGCCAAAGGCCGCCGACAGGTTCTGCGACGCATCGGTTAGTTTCGAGGCGTCGTTCCGACCGATAACAATTGGGCAGTCGGGCCAGCGTGCCTTCAGGGCGGCGTTGCCCCCGATGTGGTCGCTGTGTCCGTGGGTGTTCAATATCGCGGCCGGCGTGAGGTCGTGGTGTTCCAAAAAACGAACAATTTTTTTCGGTTCCAAACCCGGGTCAACAACAAGGCAATCCGATCGCCCGGAAAGCCAGGCAATATAGGTGTTTTGTTCGAACGGATGCGAGAGAATGGTCGCGAGTTGACATTGGCATTCGTCCACGAAACTGGTCTCCTCAAGACGTTGGGGACTGGGTAAAATATAGCGGTTGCTTGTGCTAAAATGGTGGTTGCAAACCTCAACGATTAGGTAAGACAACCTTGGCCGTGCAAACATTGTAATTCTGACGGAGAGAATTTGCGATAAGGTCGAAGAAGACCGGAAGCGACGATGGGAGATTCGCAGCCGTAGCCGGGCGGTAAAAACCGTCTATTTCGCGCATTTTGACTCGATAGGTGTATTCGAGCCATTGCGGATGGCATTACGGCCTGCCTCCCATTCGCACGTTTGATTTTCAAGGAAGAACACAGTTGGTGCCGCTTGGATCGTCCATCCATTCGTCAGAACGCCGTCTCTGTCGCGCCACCGTACAAGGAGGGATTTTCATGGCATTTCGAATTCGCAGCCTTCGTTTCTGGCTGTCCGTAACGGCTTGGGCCAGTCTGGTCGCGACAGTTCACGCTCAGACGAACGAAGCGGCGCCGCCGGCGCTGCCCGCTACCGCGGCGAACGCGTCAGCCCCGATGGCTCAAGCGCGCCGTCCGGCCTATCAAGTCGCGGATCGCTCGGAAGCTGCGATGGCTGCCTCCGTCGCCCCGCAATTGGGGCCAGGCCAAGCCGGCGAGCATCAACTGATGCCCGTCCTGCGCTGGGCTTACACCGGCTTGGGCAACATCGAGAAGATTCAAGACTATTCGGCCACCGTTGCCAAACGCGAACGGATCAACGGCAAGGTCGGCGAATACGAATACATGTTCGTCAAGTTGCGGCAGAACCCGTTCAGCGTCTACATGTGCTTCCTCGGACCAGCCGATTTGAAAGGCCAAGAGGTCATCTTCATCGAAGGTCAGAACGACGGCAACATGTTGGCCCACGGCGTCGGCCTGAAGAACAGCGTGTTCGGCACCGTCAAGATTAAGCCTGACGGACCGATTGCCATGCGTGGACAACGCTATCCGTTGACCGAGCTCGGCATTTTGAACTTGACCCGGCGATTGGTCGAAGTCGGCGAACAGGACATCAAATACGGCGAGTGCGAGGTGAAGTTCTACGAAGGCGCGAAGATCAACAATCGCGTCTGCACCTGCATCGAAGTAATCCATCCGGTTCCACGTCGGAACTTTTTGTACCACTTGGCTCGCGTGTTCGTCGACAAGGAGTTGAATCTGCCGATTCGCTACGAATCGTACGATTGGCCGAAGGAAGCCGGCACGCCGCCCGAGTTGCTCGAAGAGTATACCTATCTGAACCTGAAGCTGAACAACGGATTCACCGACGCCGATTTCGACGTCAAGAATCCGAGCTACAAGTTCCGTTGAGGATCGGCGCCGTCAGGTGACAACGCTCGTTGCGATCAACCGAGCCCACGGGCTGTAACCCGTGGGCTTTTTTGGTTGATTACGGTGACATCCTGAAAAACGGACTGTTTTGACGCCAAGAATTGTTGAAACGCGGTACTCACCCTAGCCATTTCCCGGAGGGAGAGGGGACTATTCGGGCACCTGCCACACGCGGACCCAATCGACGTCCATCGGCCAATCCTTGCCGGTGCCCAACAGGATGACGTGATGCTGGTGCTCAAAGTTCGCGTAGACATGGGGCGGCTTCGGCGGCGGCGTTCCGATGTCGGGGCCGATCCATTCGATGCGAATCGGCGTCGCCACATTGTCGAGATAGTATTGAATCGAGCCGCGTCCGTCCGGGCTTTTCGTCGATGGAATGGTCAGGACCCCGTAGGTGTGCCATCGGTTGTTCGGGACGCCGTCGGGATAGCGGACGACATTCTGCCCCATGTTCGACAGATGGGGATCGAGTCCCCATCGCGAGACGCCGATCCATTGGTGGATGGTTGCGAAATAGGTTCCCATGTCGCCGGGGGCATATTCCATGATGTCGCATTCGACGCGGTTGATGTAACCCGGCTCTTGCCCCGGCCACTGTGCGACGCCGTAGGTGTTTTCGGTTGGATTCAACCAGAACGCCGGGAAGCCCTCTGGACCGGGCCCTTGATTCTTGGCGGGAAATCGAATGCGGCCCTCGATATAGAACCCTTGGGCACCGTCCAAATTCAGGCCGACCTCGGGCGAGAAGGAACTCGAAAGCTGCCAGTTGGGGAATCCGCCCTTGTCGATTCGAATGACCGAGGGTTCCGGAGCCGTAACGCACGATTCGACCTCGGCCGAAAATACGCCCGTGTTGACATACCAGCGATAGCCGGGCGCCCCGGTGTTCTTCAGGTCAACGGTTCCGAGACCGTCGAACTCGTCGTTCCAGACCAGGCGATAACCTTTGCCCGCAACGGCGGCCGGTTCCGCCGCATTGTCATCGGCCCGAGCGACGGAACACCACAAAATTGCGCATAATACCGCGAGCTGAGCCGCAATCAATCGATTCATGGCGAAGCCTTCGAAAACGAGGTGGGAGGTCATGGAGGGTGCGCCCGGAGGACTGAAACTCGCGGCAGTCCAGCAAACGCTGCTTCTACGCGATCCGATTGATTCCGCCGGAGCGGACTATTTCGCCTTCCGGGCAACGCGCAACTGTCCGCGACCGTCGGCCACGGCACGATCGCGCGCGGCCACGGCCTCGGGCGTCGTCACGCGGCGCGACTGCGCCGAATAGAGTTGTTCGCGCGCGACGCCTTCGTCGATCTCGCCGGCAGGAATCGCCCGCCGCGTCAAAATCGAAACGACGTCGTCGAGCACTTCGACAAATCCACCCTCGACGTAATATCGCTGGGTATGGCCTTCGGTGCGGATTCGCATTTCACCGTAACCCAATCGCCCGATCAACGGGGTGTGTTTCGGCGCGATGCCGATCTCGCCGTCAAACAGCGTCAGCGCGACGAACTCGGCCGTCTGGTCGTAAACGGTACGCTCGGGAGTCACGACGATGCACTGCATGGCGGATAGAAGGCTCGCAAAAAAGTTGTCGCGTCGGAAGGAAAAAAACTACTTCGGCAATTCGCTGTCGGCGATTTTTTCGTCGGGCACGCCCAAGGCTCGCAATATGCCGATGGCCATGATCGCGTCGCCGATCGGCTTCATGTGAACGCCGTCGGAGGTCAGACCGTTCGGAGCATCGGCCGGCTTGTCTTTTAGCACCGTCAGGAACGTAGCGTGTAGATCGACCAACTGGCATTTCTTCTCGGCCGCGATTTGCTTCTCGGCCTCGACATAGGCGGCCAACCGGCCGTTGGCTTCCGAGTCCGGATTCTCCTCGATGATCGTCGGCGTCAGCAGAATGACCTTGATGCCGGCGGCCTGAGCCATGTCGACCATCTTGGCGACGTTCTCGCGATAGGCGGCCAGCACGTTTTCGTCATGCGGCTTGTCCGCGCGATGCCAAACGTCGTTGATCCCGATGCTCAGCGTCACGAACGTCGGCTTCAACTGAACCACGTCGCGGTCGAAACGGGCGACCAGATCCTCGGCCTTCTGGCCGCTAATGCCCTTGTTGACGATCTTCGCAAGTTTCAACTCCGGATATTGCTGTTCGAGGACCGCGTCGACATCGCGTAGATAGCCGCCGCCCTCGGTGATCGAGTCGCCGATTGCGACAATCGTGTCGCCCTGCTTAAGCTGCAATTGCTTGGGCGTGTCTGCCGGGGCGGGACCAAGCAACGTCAAAATCATCGCCAACAACTTTCCAACGGGCATCATCATTGATCTCCTTCATTCGTCATTTGAATTTCGACATTCGTCATTTCATGTCTTCCATCTTCTTCGCCTGTTCGGCGGCCTGTTCCACCGCACCGACGTACATAAACGCCTGCTCCGGCAGGTGGTCCCACTTGCCGTCGACGATTTCCTCGAAGCTGCGAATCGTGTCGGCCAGCGAAGTGATTTCGCCGGGCTTGCCCGTGAACACTTCGGCCACCAAAAACGGCTGCGACAGGAACCGCTCGATGCGTCGGGCACGATGCACGACCAGCTTGTCGGCCTCGCTCAACTCGTCGACGCCCAAAATGGCGATGATGTCCTGCAACTCGCGGTAACGCTGCAAAATCGTCTGCACGCGCCGCGCGATCGCATAGTGCCGTTCGCCCACGTATTGCGGATCGAGAATCCGGCTTGAACTGGCCAACGGATCGACGGCTGGGTAGATGCCCTTCGCGCTGATGGCGCGCTCGAGATAGATAAATGCGTCCAACTGCCCGAACGCCGCGGCGGGTGCCGGATCGGTCGGGTCGTCGGCCGGCACGTAAACCGCTTGCACCGAGGTGATCGCACCCTTGCTGGTCGAGGCGATGCGTTCCTGCAACTGACCCATCTCGGTGGCCAGCGTCGGCTGATAGCCCACGGCCGAGGGCATGCGTCCCAACAACGCCGAGACTTCGCTGCCGGCCTGCGAAAAACGGAAAATGTTGTCGATGAACAACAGCACGTCGGTGCCGGTCGTGTCGCGGAAATACTCGGCCATCGTCAGCGCCGACAACGCCACGCGGAGTCGGGCTCCCGGCGGCTCATTCATCTGGCCGAACACCATGCACGTCTGCTCGATGACGCTTCGGCCGGTGTCGCCGATCTTCGATTCCTGCATTTCGAGCCAAAGGTCGTTGCCTTCGCGCGTTCGTTCGCCAACGCCCGCGAACACCGAATATCCGCCGTGCGAACTGGCGATTCGAGCGATCAACTCGGTCAGAATGACCGTCTTGCCGAGGCCGGCGCCGCCGAACAAACCGGCTTTGCCGCCGCGGACGAACGGCGTCAACAAGTCGATCACCTTGATGCCCGTCTCGAACACTTCGGTGCGCGTCGACAGGTCGGTCACGTCGGGCGAGTCGCGGTGGATGGGCCAGTAGTCTTCGGCCTCGACCGGGCCTCGACCGTCGACGGCATCGCCGGTCAGGTTGAAGACGCGACCGAGCGTCGCCTTGCCGACCGGCACCTTGACGGGCGCCCCGGTGTCAACGCATTCCATCCCGCGAACCATTCCGTCGGTGCTGCCCAGCGCCACGCACCGGACGCGGCCGCCGCCGAGATGCTGTTGCACCTCGCCGGTCAAGTTCAATTCGATTCCCTTGTGCCGGCTTTCGATCTTCACGGCGTTGTAGATCGACGGCATCCGGTTCTCAGGAAACTCGGCGTCGAAAGTCGAACCAATGACCTGGGTCACTCGGCCGATGTTTTTGGCAGACATGGTTGCTGTTGGCATGGATTCACGATCCCCTAAGAAAAACTACTCGTTGAGCGCTTCCGCGCCTCCGATAATCTCTAACAATTCGTTGGTGATCTGTCCTTGTCGTGCCCGGTTGTAGGCCATCGACAACTGCGAGATCATGCTGTCGGCGTTCTCCGTGGCGGCCTTCATCGCCACCATCCGCGCGATTTGTTCGCTGACCGCGGCGTCCAGAAAACACTTGTACAGCCGGACCTTGAAACTGGTCGGCACGACCTCGTCCAAAATGCTTTTGGCCGACGGCAGAAACTCATATTGCGGCTCGGACGTCGGGCGCGGTTCCGTGACGTCGGCGCCGTCCAGTTCGCCCAGCGGCAGCAAGGTCTCGACCACCGCTTGCTGCTGGCTAGCGCTCAAAAACTTCGTGTACGCCACATCGAGCCGATCCAACGCGCCGTCGACAAAATCGGTCAAATAGCGCGTCGCCAGCACGTCGACCTCGGCAAACGTCGGTTTGTCCTCGAAGTGCGTGAACGTTTCGTCCGGTTGGATCTTGCGGAACCGAAAGGCGGATATGCCACGCTTGCCCGAGACTTCGAGACGCACGTTCGGCACCGTCTCGCGAAGCTCGTTAAGCCGAGCGTTGGCCAAACGAATGACATTGCCGTTGTAACCTGCACAAAGGCCCCGGTTGGCGGCCAGCACCAAGACAACGGCGCGTTTCGGCTCGGGCCGCGGCTGCAACAGCGGATGGGAAACTTCGAGTCCGCTGTGCGCAAGATGCCCGGCCAGCGCGGTAATGCGTCGCGTGTAGGC
>JAEWUR010000191.1 GCA_023397045.1 Planctomycetota bacterium | reverse complement strand
TTGCTAGGGTGCGAGGTTGGCTGTTCTCGTCACCAGAAGGCACCCCCTCGGCGGCACGGTTATGCGAATTCAACGCATTCTGCAATCTGGCGTGCGGCCGTCGAGAGTCCGTTCGCCTTTTTGGGTGATATGGCGTAGGGCTTCGCGATTGATACGAAAAGCCGTTTCGGGAATACAAACCGCCCTCACCCCCTGCCCCTCTCCCGCAGGCGGTAGAGGGGAGATACTGAAGGCGGACGGACTCTCGATGCGTTTCCGGCCGGTCGTGCTGCTGCCGATCATCGTGTCATTATTGACGCCGGGGTGTCAGTTGCCAGGTCGCGAGGGCCCGGTGCCGCAATCGTTGGCCGACTGCCGCCGCCTGTCGCAGCAGGGGATGGCCGCGTTGGATCGTGGGGACCAGTCGAAGGCCGAGACGTTGCTGTCGAAGGCCGTCGAGGTCTGTCCGGTCGACGCCGAAGCCCGGCGGCGTTATGCCGAATCGCTTTGGCGGCGCGGGGCACGCCAGGAAGCGATTGCCCAGTTGGAATCGGCGGGCCAGTTGTTGGCCGAAGATGCCACGCTTTGGACTCGGTTGGCTGAGATGCGATTGGCATGCGGCCAGCCGGAGTTGGCATGGCAGGATGTGGAACGGGCGATCCAGTTGGATCCGAAGTTGGCCGACGCCTGGGCGATTCGTGGTGGCGTGCGTCGTGCGCTCGGGCAGCCGCGCGAGGCGTTGACCGACGACCTCAGGGCCTTGGGCTATGCGCCGAACGATCGAGCGATTCTTCGGGAGATAGCCGACCTGTATCGGCAACTCGACCAGCCCGACCGGTCGCTGCAGACGTTGCAGACGCTGGCCGAGACGTATTCGCTGGGCGAGGAACCGCCGGAGGTCTTCTACGATATGGGCCTCGCGTACATGGCGCTGGGGCGATTTGACGATGGCGCGAAGAATTTCTCGATGGCGATCGCCCGGGGAAAGCCGGTCGCCGAGGCGTATTGCCAGCTAGGGCAAGCGGAGTTGCTTGCGGGCCGGCCGGTCACCGCGGCCGAGGCAACGCGGCAGGCATTGGCGTTGGATCCAACGCATGGGCCGTCGCGTGAGTTGCTCGAACGGATCGAGGTTGCGCAGCGACCGGCCGCCGCTTTTCGATAGCCTGCCTAGTGAAAGCTCGTTTGTTGAAACAACCGGCTCAATCCGCGCAAAAGGCATAGGCTGCCCCGTTGCAGCGAGCACAATCGTCGCATCCAGGCGTCGGCGAAAAAGGACCGCTCATTCGGCGGCTTGCGCATTGCCGAAAGGGAAGTAGCGGAATAATTCCACGCGAAGCGAGGCGTACCATCACGGTCTGTTTTTCAAGCTAAGATTAAGAAAGAGAGAACCTCGCTCACTGCGAGGAAAGTGCGTCCATTAAGGAGTGTAAGGAATGTCGCAAGCTGTTGATACTTCTGGCGTCGAGTCGCCGGGCGTTGCACCCATCCCGTTCTATGATCGGCGGAATCCGGTAGCCGTCGAGCGGATGCCGGTTTGTGAGCGCAGGCAGTTCGCCAATTCGCACGAAGGGCTGTCGCCGGAGGCCGCGGAGTTGGCCCAGGCGATCGATCAGTATAAGCTGCTGCACCGCCGCCGTTTCATCACGTTCGAGGAAATGCTGTCGGTGATCAAGTCGTTGGGCTTCCATCGATAGCCGCGCGAACGGTCGACCGGCAACGTGGCATTTGAAAAAGCTCCCTGGTCGGGGCCCGGGGGGTTCATTCTTCCGTGGTTGTCCGGCCGGTGGCGACGTCAAATTCGTAGATGGCCGGAATCAGCATGGCGGCAGTCGTGAATCCGTAGGCGGCGGCCGTCACGAGGAAGACCGCGAGCGTCGAGCCCAGCAGATAGCTTGTGATCGCGTAGAAGGTAGCGAACGGGCAGACGAACGAGGCGACGCCGATCGCGGTTGACGGATTTCGCATGCCGAGCACGGCGTAGAGCCCTGCCCCGCCGAAGATCATGAAGGCGAAAAACGGCAGGAATTGCGCCTGGAACGATCCGCTGAAGGCCATCATGATTCGCATGCAGACGGCAACGCCCACGAACAGGAAGAAGACCGTTCCGAGGCTGGTGGCCACCGCGATGCCGGAGTTCGCATAGGTCATTCCGGCATGCAGGCCGACCGTTGCGGTGAATGCGTAGAGGATGGCCAGAGCGCCCAGCAGGTAAAGCAGATTCTCCCCGCTGAGCAGACCGAACGACCACAGGCCGGCGCAGAGCAGCAAGGGCAGCAGGACCATCTCTTTCGTGTTATAGAACACGCCGCCGAGTTTGCCGTAGACGATTTCTTTCGGCGTCAGATCGGTCACCAGCAGTAGGTCCAGAGCGTGGGCGTCGCGTTCGCTGGTTAGCGACGTGACGGCCTGGGCGTTGACCAGTACAAGGCTGAGCAACAGCAGCGGACCCACCGCCAGGGCGACGGAGCTTTGCGAGACCGCGGCGCCGCTCGCTGCGGTCCAGTACAGGCTGGCCGCGGCCAGGCCGAAAAACAGCAGGTACGCCAATCGCATCGCGATTATCTTCCGGCCGTAGGCCCAGGTGCGGATTTCGCGCCAGACGACGGGGTTGTCCCAGACCCGACGAGAGGCGAGCCCGGCGCCGGCGAGCGATGTGGCCGACGATTCTTGTGCCGGGCGTTCAGGTTGGCGTTCATCGCCCGCGGTGCGCGACGGGTTCCAGATGCGAACCATGCCGATGGCGAAGCCGTTCAGCAGGAAGGCGAACACGAGCGAGGCGGCGATATAGAGATGTACGGGCGTGCCGAAGGGTCCCAGGGCCGGCTGCGCGTCGACATACGGCCGCGTGGCGTCGAGGATGGCTTGCCACGGGCTGATGCTGGCTGCCAGTGCGTGGCAGGACAATCGCTCGGCGTCGAGGCCCACGTCGAAGCTTACGCCAACGACGCCGGAGGCCACGATCTCGCCCAGGGCGAGCCACAGGACGAGAAAAAGAACAGTCATCGCGAGCGCTTGGAAACTTTTCTCGCGCCACAGGGCGAAAAGCGAACCGAGGCTGCCGCAGCAAAGGACCGTGGTGAAGGTGACGGCGGTGACTCGCGCGATCTGCCCATAGGAAACGCCGCCGAGCAGCGCGGCGAGCATGAAGACGGGCAGTGCGGCGATCAGAGCGACAAAAACGCCGAGCAAGCTGGCCAACAACTTGCCGAGGACCAACTCCGCGTTGGAAAGGCTTGTCAACAAGAGAAGGATTAACGTGCGGCGGTCTTTTTCGTGCGCGACTTCGCTGGCGGCCAGCAGTGCCGCGAAAAACGCGGCGAGCGCCAGTTGGAGGGGAGCAAGAATCTGAAAGAGGACCGCGCCGAAACGCGCGAGGTCGCCGACATCGCGGACCAGTTGCGTCCCGGTCAGGACCAGCCAAGCCGTACACATCAGGACCAACAATCCCAGCGCGTACGCCGTTCGCAACACATACAGCCGGGGCTGTCGTGGTGCGATGGCGAGTTCGCGTGTGAAGACGGGTCCGATCAGCAAGGCGGTGGATCGCAAAAATGGACGGTAGTCGACGTCAAAACGCTATTCGTATGATAGCAGAACCTGGGCTGACGACAACGGGAGCGAATCGGGTGCAGTGACGTTGGCCCTGAGACTGGGCCGCCGTGCCGGCGGCCGCTAAACGCATGGACGAGCCGGGGGCCGCTAAACGCATGGACGTGCGAACGGCCGCTAAACGCATGGAATTGTCGGGCTTGACGCGTCGGGTTGGGTCAGCCCGGCGGTCGGGAAATGGGGCGTCGGCGGCATTGCGGCTGGTTTTTTGGCGTGTTCATGCACCTGACAGGCCATGTCCATTTCGCGTCCTAACGGATTCGAAACATATTCGAATCCGCATTTGCGGTAGACGTGTCGGGCGCGAACATTCGCGGCGTCGACCGGGAGCCAGATTCGCTCGAAGCCGAGTTCGGCCGCGACGTCGATGCAACACTGCACCAGTTCGGTGCCGATGCCCATGTTTTGCCATTCGGGACAGACGACGACCAGCATCTCGCACTTCCGGGGATTGATTGGAAACATCGCCGTATGGCCGACGATGGTTTTGGACGGTTCGGCGAGGGCGAGCATGTTGATGCCGTTGTGCAGCATGTCGTCGACCCATTGGACGCAGACGGCGTCCTTGATTGGCGGAAGTCCTTGGAAACAGTTCCGCGGCTGGAATGCGAGATACATGTCGAGCAGTCGCTGACGATGGGTTGCGGGCAACCATTCCAGCCTGAAAGGCGTCCCATTCTTGCCGGCGAATCGTCGCGGCAGGCATTGAGGGGGCTTGGTTGGGCGCAAGAAATCCATGGGACGGTCCTTGCGTTCGTTTCCGGAGGGCGATGGTCGCCCGGCCTGTCGATTTTTTTCATCCCGAGCAGGCTTCCTTCATCACTTTCGCCCAAAGATCGTTGGAGCTTGACCTTCTTCCTTCGGATTTCTTGCCATATTTCCCTCGATGGCGGGGTGCGGAAAATGTTTCACCGCTCGAAATAAGATAGGCTTGTTGTGCTGGAGCGAGGTTCCGCCGAGATATTCCATGAAGAAACGAATTCTCCTCGTCGATGACGATCAGTCGGTTCTGGACGCTTTGCGTCGTGCATTGCGATCGCACGCGGGCGATTGGTCGATGGATTTCGTGGGGCATCCGGAGCGAGCATGGGAAGCGCTGCTCGAAACGGCTTACGATGCGGTGGTGACGGACGTCAAGATGCCGGGCATCGGCGGTCTGGAATTGCTCGATCGTATCCGCGCGAACGACCGCACGAAGGATGTGCCGGTCGTCGTGCTGACGGGGCTGAACGATCGCAGTTTGAAAGGCGAATCGCTCGATCGGGGCGCCGATGATCTTTTGAGCAAGCCGATCGACACGCGGCAGTTGGTTGCCCGATTGCGGAACGTTCTTCGGAAGAAGTCCTACGAAGACGATCTGCGGCAGAGCAATCGGCAGCTTGCCGAAAGGGTCCAGGATCAAGTCGCCGACATTACCCAATCGCGGATGAGCGTCATCTGCCGGCTCCGCATGGCGGCCGAGTATCGCGACGAGGACACGGGCAATCATGTGATTCGCGTCGGCTGCTACAGCCGCGTCGTTGCGGCGGCGATGGGAATGCCGGCGTCGTTTCTCGAAATGCTGCTGCTGGCGGCGCCCCTGCACGACATCGGGAAGATCGGGATTCCCGACAGCGTGCTGTTGAAGCCGGGCGCCCTGGACGCCGACGAGTGGGAGATTATGAAGCAGCACTGCCGGATCGGCGAACGCATTCTGCGCGAGCGGTCGAAGTCGATCGTACCGTTGTTCGATTGGTATGCCGACGAACCGGTTACATTGGCCGACGCGATGGAGCATCGAGATCCGATGCTCGACATGGCCGCGACGGTGGCGCTGACGCATCACGAAAAATGGGACGGCGGCGGTTATCCGCAACAGTTGGCCGGCGAGGCGATCCCGTTGGAATCGCGGATCGTGGCGATTGCCGACGTGTTCGACGCGTTGACATCGAATCGTCCTTACCATCCTCCTCGTCCTGAGGCCGACGCGTTGGCGGTGATCGAGTCGATGGTCGGACGCCATTTCGACCCGCGAGTCCATGCGGCGTTCGTGCGATCGTTGCCGGAAATCCGGGCGACCCGGATCAAGTTCGGCGACGACATTCCCGTACTCGAACCTGGAGGGGTTTTCGCGTGACCGACAGAATACTCTATATGGAAGACGACGCGGCGCAATCGCGGCTAGTCCGGCGATGTCTGGAGCGGGAGGGCTACACGGTCGATATCGCTCAGGACGGCGTGAGCGGTTTGGCGCACAGCCGATCGCAGCATTATGCGGCGGTCATCATCGATCAGACGATGCCGGGTCTCAGCGGTCTGGAGGTCATTCGCTTGATGAGCGCGCGAGGGCCGTTGCCGCCGATCATCATGGTCACGGGCACCGGCGACGAGAAGATCGCCGTTGAAGTGATGAAACTGGGCGTCAGCGATTATCTGGTCAAGGATGCCGAAGGGAACTTCATTCACATGTTGCCGTGGGTTGTGCGCCGCGTGATCCAGGAACGGCAAACGCTACTCGAAAAACAACGGATGGAACGTGAGTTGGTCCAGACCGGGAAGATGAGGGCGATCGGCAAGCTTGCGGCCGGGATCGCGCATGAGATCAATTCTCCGACGCAATATCTTGGCGACAACGCGCGGTTCCTCCGCGATGCGTTCAAGCATGTCGGCGCGGTTCTCGACGACTATGAGCGGCTGTTGGAGGCGGCGAAGGGTCACGAAATCACGGATGCCATGATCGACGAGGCTGCGGAGAAGCTCCGCCGGGCCGATATGGATTATTGGGCGGCCGAAATTCCCCAGGCCATCCAGCAATCGCTCGACGGCGTCGAG
>JAEWUR010000590.1 GCA_023397045.1 Planctomycetota bacterium | reverse complement strand
CCGTCGGTTGCGAACCAAAATCGACGACGATTTGCACATCGGCAAATGACGTAAGGGCGAATAATAGATTGGCGGCGCAAAAGCACGGCGGGAGCAATCGGGCAATATTCATGGTAGGCGTCTCATGGAGGGTAAGGCTTTGATCCACGCGGCCGTTACGATTTGTGACGGCCGGTCGTTACCACTTCTCGTGGCGTTCCTCATCGGCGAAGTCGATTCCACGTAACGGTTGTTCGACTTTCTCGTAGAACCATGAGAGCGGAATCGAAAGGAACTTCAAGTCGTGAGGCCGGTGCGCCGCGGTGGGAATCGGCTGAACGTGCGTGGTCAATAAAACCCTCATGCCGACGTCCTTGTCGTCCTGAAACGTGATGCTCGTATAGCCGTATTGAACGGTCGGGTCTTCCTCGATCGTACGTACCGAGGACCACGTCTTCGCGTCATCGGTTGAAATCGCGCTGTCCAACGGCGTCCGGGCTGTGTATTTGTACGTGCGCGGATAGTGCTCGAAATCGTGGTTCGGGAACGTGAACAAGATATTCCCCGCCCAACCCTTTTCCTTGGTGTATTCCGTTTCGGGAATCATCTCGCCGGTCAGCGGCGAGCAGGGACCGAGAAACACCGTCGGCTCGGGCGTCGACCAGGTCATGCCGCGGTCGTCGGACCACGATTGGGCATGAAAACCCATCGTCGTGCGGCCGTACATCCAGAACTTGCCGTTGTTCAATTCGACAATGCCAGGCTCGTTAAAGTTCTGGCTGCCCCAATCCGGACGAACGGGCACGTTTTGGCCTGCCTTCCAGGTCAATCCATCATCGTCGGAATAGACCGTCACCCCAGCCCGTTCCGGATTGTCGCGACAGGTCAGAACGATTCGCCCCTTATCGCCGTATTTTCCTGAAGGATCGCGAACCTCGAACAAGTGGTCGTTGTTAGCGGCCCGATTGTGAGCGCCTGCGCCGGCAACGATCGGCGGCCCGAACGTCTTTCCGTCGTTCGTCGAGCGACGGACGTAGGGCACGCATTTGCCTTCCGGCCCATCTTTCACCAGGAACTGGAATAGGATCGTGCCTTGACTGGTCCGCAGGAAGCTGACAGACATAACGTTCGATCCGATCTGCTTCTGGAGCACTCGGATTGGCCCCCAGGTGCGTCCACCGTCGCGCGAGCGGCGCATCGAAATGCGGCACGGCGCTCCATCATCCCAACCTTCGGTATAAAAATCGCTCCAGGCCGCCAGCAGCGAACCGTCGCCCAGGACGACAATGTCGCCCTCGGTGTCGCGTTTGTCGGGATGGAAGTGTTTCGACAGAACCGACCAAAAAATCCCGTTGTCCTTCAGGTAGTGCGTTACGCCGGTTTCACAGCCCTTGCCATAACTGAAATCGGGCAGCGACGGCCGCTCGGCCTCTTGATTCAGCGCCGAGGCATGGTCGGGCTCCTGTTCGGCAAAAGCCATCGGCAGCCACGCCACCGAGAGAACCGCAAGGACCAACGCGACGTGACGAGCGATTCCGGACATTTTTCGAATGCTGTTCATTGAGGGAGACTCTCCGCGGGCAGGTTGAAATCGATAGTGTTGGAGTCGGCCGTGACCTCGGCCGTCAAGGGACTGCTCTGCCGCCCGTCGTAGCGCGGCGGAACGAGCCAAACAAGTTTCTCACGGTCGCGCCAATTCGCCGCCTTGGGATTGACGATCGTTTGCACGGAACGAATTGTCACCCTGTGTTTGCCGAGCGTGGCGCCGTCGAGGTTCGGGTGCGTGGTCAGCCGATAGTTGCCGTCGGAATCGATCTGGCCGACCGCAAGCGTTCCATCCGCCTCGGACCAGAACTTGACCGAACCCTCGGCAACGGGTTTGCCGGCGAAGGTGACTTTGCCGCCGACCGGCGCGGTGGCCGGACCGCTGCGGCCGCAGCCGACATACGACATTAGGCCAAAGGCAGCCACGAAAACCCAAAATGCTCTTTTCGAGTACATCAAGATCACCTTTTCCAGTATACCACGGCGGCCACCAGTGCGATCAGCAGCAGCACGACGCTCGACGGTTCGGGGGCATGCACGACGTCGGCAAAATCGATCCCCCGCAGTGGATCGGCCGTGTTCTCATAGAACCATGATAGCGGGATCGACGTGAATTTCAGGTCGTGCGGGCGATTGTCGTAGCCGATGATCGGTTGGACGTGCGTTGTCAGCAAGACGCGCATTCCGACATCCTCGTCCTCGACGAACGTCATGCTGGTGTAGCCGTATTGATTCTCGGGGTCTTCCTCGATCGTTCGGACATGGGTCCACGTCAGACCGCCGTCCTCGGAAATTGCCGCGTCGAGCGGATTTCTCCCGGCATAGTCAAACTCGCGAGGGTATTTCTCGAAATCCCAGTTCGAAAAGGTCATCAGGATGTCGCCGGCCCAGCCCATCGCCTCGGTGTAAGGCGTGTTGGGCACGCGCTCGCCCGTCAGCGGCGAGGTATTGGGGACGGGATAGTCAGGGCTCTTCAACTCCATCGGCTCGGGCGTTGACCAGGTCATCCCGCGGTCGGTCGACCACGATTGGCCATAGAAACCCATCTGCGTGCGGCCGTACATCCACAGCTTGCCGTTGTCGAGTTCGAGGATGCCCTGCTCGTTGAAGTTCTGTTCGCCCCACACGGCGGCCATGTCGGGTACGCTGTTGCCTGCGTGCCAACTCAGGCCGTCGTCGTCGGAATAGACCATCACGCCGATCCGGCCGTCACGGCTGGTCAATACGATCCGGCCTTCGTCGCCATAGTTCAACGGATCGCGAAGCTGCAAGAATCGGTCGTTGTTCGCCACGCGATTGGCGCCGCCGGCATTGGCCAAGATCGGAGCGCCAAAGTCGTAGCCATCCTCGGATCGCCGAACGTAGTGTTTCATGCCGCCGTCAGGGCCGTTTTTGGCTAGATAGGTCAACAGCACTTTGTTGCTGGTTGTTCGCAACAGACTGACCGACATGACGTTCGTGCCGACGTTCTCCTGCAAGACGAATTTCTCGCCCCAGGTTCGTCCGCCATCGTAGGACCGCCGCGCCGAAATCTGCGAAGGCGATCCATCGTACCAGCCGGTCGTGTAGAAATCGCTCCAGGCCGTCAAGAGCGAGCCGTCGGCCAATTGGACGATATCGCCTTCGGTGTCGCGTTTGTTCGCGTGCCAACGATCCGATAGAACGTTCCAGAAGATTCCGTTGTCCTTCAGGT
>JAEWUR010000537.1 GCA_023397045.1 Planctomycetota bacterium | reverse complement strand
TACATCAAGTTGAAGTTTTGGACGGCGGCCCCGGCCGCGCCCTTGACCAGGTTGTCGATGCAACTGAACGTCAACACGCGGCCGCGAACCACTCGGGCCGTGATGTCGCAGAAGTTCGTGTACATCGAGTCCTTCGTACCAGGTAAATGATCGACCACGCGGACAAAAGGTTCGTCGGCGTAAAAATCGCGGATCGTCTGCAACACCTGCTCCTCGCTCACCTCGACGATCGGCGTCGAATAGGTGCTGCTGAGGATTCCGCGATCCATCGGGACCAGGTGCGGCGAGAAAACCACTTCGACGGGCTTGCCGGCGGCGATGCCCAACACCTGCTCGATCTCGGGCGTGTGCCGGTGTCGTCCGACGTTGTAGGCCGAGATGCTCTCATTGCACTCGGGATAATGCGTCGTGAGTTTCAGTGTTCGCCCGGCACCTGAGACACCGCTCTTCGAATCGACCACGATCGTCTTTGGATCGATCATGCCGGCCTTCAACAGCGGTGCAAGCGCCAGAATCGCGGTGGTCGGATAGCAGCCGGGGTTGGCGACCAGTTTGGCCGGCGGAATTTGCTCGCGGAACAGTTCCGGCAGTCCGTAAGGCACATGGCCAAGCCGCTCGGCGTCGACGTGCTTCAGGCCATACCACTGGGCATAGACCTCCGGATCGTTCAGCCGATAGTCGGCGCTGAAATCGACGACGCGGCTTCCCGCATCGATCATCGCCGGAATGACCGACGCGCTCGCGCCGTGCGGAAGACAACTGAAAACGCACTCGGCGCGGGCCGACACTTCGGCCGGGCTAAGGTCTTCAAGCCGCAGGTCGAGCCGGCCGTTCAACGACGGGTGAATCATGCCGATCGGCGGCTGCCCCTCTTGCCGACTGGTGACCGCCACGATCTCGGCCTCGGGGTGGCGCAACAGAATCTTGATCAGTTCGACGGCCGTATAGCCGGTAGCTCCGAGAATGGCGATCCGTGTCATGGGCGTGAGGGCTGGGAAACGATCTTGCGGTGGTTTGCCGGGCGGTCGGAACCGCTGTTTTGGACAAACCATGTAGTATATGACCGCCAGCTCTAGTTGCCAAGGGGGGAGTGGTCAAATGCCTCGGAATGCCCGGGAGAAGTCGTCATTTCGCCGGCAACAGCCCGTGAACCTGCATCCAGTCTTTCAGGCGGTCGGGCCAGGTGGACGTGCCGGGGATGTTTTGGGCCAGACCGACGCCATGCGGGCCCTTGCGATAGATGTGCATCTCGGCCGGCACACCGGCGCGATGCAAGGCGAGATAAAACTCGACGCTGTTCTCGGGCGGAACGGCTGTGTCCTCGTCGGTGTGGATCAGGAACGTCGGGGGCGTCTGGGGTGTCACTTGTTTCTCGTTCGACAGGCTCTTGACCAACTCGGGATCGGCGTTCGGGCCGAGCAAGTTCTCCTGCGAACCGCGATGCGTGTGGGGCTCGTCGAACGCAATGACCGGGTAGCAGAGGATCGAGAAGTCGGGCCGGCAACTGATGCGGTCGATCGGATCGGCCGCCTTCGAATCGCCACCGTCGAAATGCGTTCCGGCGGTCGAGGCCAGATGTCCCCCGGCCGAAAAGCCCATGATCCCGATCCGATCCGGCGCGACTTTCCACTTTTCGGCCTGAGCGCGAACCGTTCGAATCGCACGCTGGGCGTCTTGCAGCGGGGCCGGATGCCCGTAGCCGCGGCCACGATGGCGATATTCGAGCACAAAGGCCGTGACGCCAAAGCTGTTGAACCAACGGGCGAAATCGCTGCCTTCGTAATCGGTGCATAAATGGGCGTAAGCACCGCCCGGACAAATGACCACCGCCGTTCCGACGGCCTTGTCCGGATCGGCAGGGAAAATCGTGAGCGTCGGCTTGTCGGCCGGCGTGTCGCCCTTGGCGCCGGGTGCGCCCTCCGGCCAAAGCAGTTCGACTTGTGGCTCCGCCGCATTGATCGGCATCGAAATGCTTAGTGCGACGAACAGAGCAGCAAAAACCGACGACTGGGTGAACCAGCGATACGAATGTTGTCCAACAAGGCGACGCATCGACATCATCGTGAAACCTCCTGTCAAGGAATTTGTACTACCAAAATATGTCGGCTGGCGGGCGGAAGGCAAGAGACCGCCGCCGATATTGGCAAAAAAAGGCAAATTGGCCACGGGAATCGGCTTGAAAGTCGGCCAACACCGCCGATTGGGGAGTATGGCCCGACGTTTGGCTCGCCTGCTCGCCCCCCCCCTGCGCGGCGTTTTTCGTCGTCGCATCCTGGTTCGTCGCCGTCCAGGCACGTTACCATTTCGCACGGGACCGTGTAACATCACAAGGATGGGGCTTGCGTCCCCGTCGGCAAAAACTCTCCCAGCAACCCGCCGGCACCGCGACAAACCCATGTCCCGAAACACGATTCTTGCCATCCTGTTGTGCATCCTGGCAGTCGCGACCTCGATCGGTCGTGCCGAGAACTCGCGATGGCAAGCCGGATTGACCGATCGCGAGTTGGCCTTGCAGCGGTGGTTCTCGTCGCTCACGTTTCAGGCAGACCGGACAGCAACGCCTTGGCCGGAGTGGTTCGACGACCACGATCAGTTGGGCGTCACGGCACTGCGTTATCAGATCGCATTTGCAGGCTATGGGTGCGCGGCAATGGCCGGGCGGACGCCTGCCTATCACGAATTGATCCAATCGCAGCTTGACGACCTTTGCCGGCGGTTGATCGACGTTCGCACCTGGTACTACGTGACGAAGTATTGGAAATACGACGAGGATCTGCCGGATCCATGCCAATACGAAAACGTGATGTACACGGGCCATCTGACGCAACTGATGTGTCTGTACGAACTGTTTTCCGGCGATCGGCGCTATTCCGACGACGGTTGGGATTTCGTGTGGCGCGACGGGCGAAAGATCCACTATACGCTCGGCAAGGCCGTCGCCCATCTGCACGATTTGAGTAAGGCAAGCCCCAACGGCGGAATCTGTTGCGAGCCGGGCTTGGTGTTCGCCATGTGCAACGATCACAGCGCCGTCTCGATGCAGATGTTCGACATGCTTCACGGCACGCACTATGCCGACGCCAATGGGCGATGGTTCGAGTGGATGTCCAAAAACTTCCGCAATGGAATGCCGAACGCCTCGACCTTTCTGTATGCCGTCTATTCCCGCCCCGCGTCGCTGTTTCTCCCGGTCAGCGACGTGGGCGGCGACGGCTGGACGCTCGGCTGGGGAAACGTCTGGTTTCCCAACGTCGACTTCGCCAAGGAAGGCTGGGACTACGACCTGAAACACGCCAAATGGAAACGGCCGACCGAGGACCAGATGTATGCCGAGGGCAGCACCATCGTCGGGTGTTGCGGCGGCAAGAAAACGCTCGTGCGCAATGCCTTCCTGCCGCTCCTTGCCGTACAGGTCGAAGGAGCCGACGGTCCAAACGCCCAAAAAATCCTGAAATGGCTCGAAACCAACTACGGCCGAAACGTCGACACGGGCAACGACGGGTACGACGACGGGTACTGCTACGTGATTGACGAGGCCACTCGCATTCCGGCCACCGGCAACATCGCCGCCGCGTTGGCGACCGACGGATCGTCGTTGCGCGAGCTGTACCAAACGCCTCGCACGGAAATTCTCGCCGCGCCGAACCTCTCGCACGTCGACTATCCGAACGTCTATGTGCGATCGGCCGAATACATTGCCCCGACGCTTCGATTCACGGTCGTCAAAGGTCAGCCTGCCTTCGAAGGCAAAACTCGATTGGTCTGCACGCAGATTCCCGGCAAAGTCTCGGTGGTCCGCGACGGCGAACCGTTCGCCGACTACGAGCAAAATGGCTCGATCCTATCGATTTCGACCGACGTGGACGCGGAACACGTCTTCGAGATCACAGCCGAATGAGTTGGGACGCTTCGTCATGACGCATAGGAATTCGATTCCGCACGCGGCCGCAAGGTTTGGTTCAACGGCGGCGGTAGTCGAACGCCTTCTTCAATTCCACGGCGACGAAGACTGCCAAACCAACACCGACGATTTTCAGCCATGCAAGGCCGCTGATCGGAGCGCTGTGGAACAAGTGGTTCATCAATGGGGTGTAGGTGAAGAGCAGTTGCGCCGCGATCATGGCCGCCACGCCGCCGACCACCCACAAGTTCGAGAAGACGCCCAGTGAGAAGAACGGGCGCGTCAGCGAACGGCAGTTCAGCAGGTAGAACGCTTCGACCATCACGATGACGTTGACCACCACGGTACGCGCCTCTGGCAGCGTCGTGCCGTGACTCCGTTCCCAAAGGAACAGGGTGAACC
>JAEWUR010000519.1 GCA_023397045.1 Planctomycetota bacterium | reverse complement strand
CCCTATTGCCACGACCGCAGCAATGCCGAAACGTGCTTCACGCGGAATCGAATCCGCCACGAGACGATGCCGCATCTGCGCGAACGTTACAACGCCGAGGCCGCCGAGGCCCTGTTGCGATTGGGCTCGCTGGCCGGCGAAGCGCAGGCAGTCATCGACGAGATCGTTGAGCGGTTGTTCGCCGATGGCGTGACGATCGACGACCGCCGCGCCGCTCGAATCGACGCATCCGCGTTGGCCGGCCATCCAAACTACATCGTTCGCGAATTGCTAATGACCCTGTGGCGGCGTCAGAGTTGGCCGTTGCAGTCGATGAGCCGCCGCAAGTGGGACGAACTGGCCGCGATGGCGATGGAAGCGACGCCCGCACAAAAAATCTTCCCCGGCGGAACCACCGCATCGATCGGCGACGGCCAAATGCACATCACGCGCGATACGCCATCCCCTTTCCCTCCGGGATAGGGGCTTCGCCGCCCTGATCGCCGAGTTATGAGAGGGCCACGCAGCGGCGGGCAAGCCCGCCCGCTACACAATGCGCCCTCGTCCCTCGCCTCGCAGCCCTCACCCTGGCCCTCTCCCAGCGGGAGAGGGGACTTCGCATTTACTTTCTCGGCGGGACGGGCATCATCTGGCCTTGCTGGTAGCGGCTTTCGGGACGCATGGCCTCGGTGACCGCGTCGCGCGGTTTCGCCGGCGTCGTGCCTTGGGCGATCGACGACTCGGTGTAATAAAGATTCGTCGCCTCGGAGATTAGCCGCGTTCCCAACGGCTTGCAATGGGCCTCGGCGCGGAAGACATGGTTACCGGCATCGTCGGCCCGGGCGTGAATTGTGAGGGTCGTCTCGGCGCCCGGCGTCAGCAAGGGGATGGCCTGGAAGGTCACTTGGCCCGGGCTAAGGCGGCTGGGAGCGCCGTCGGCGCCGGTCGGCTCGATGCCGCGCGAGAAATAGGCGAAGACCTCGACGTTTTCGGCGGCTTTGGTGCCGCGATTGCGGACGTGGATCTTATAGACGGCTTCATCGCCGATGGCCACGGGTCCCTTCGGATTCACGACGTCCAAGGTCAGGTCGGCGACCGCCTCGACGCGCGTCACGGTGTTGGCCGTCGCGGTCAGATCGTCCTCGGCCTTCGCGTTGACCTCGACCCGGCTGACGCCTGCCGACCCCAGCCGGCATTTGACCATGAACATTTGCTCGACCTGCGGGCCGATGCTCTTGATCGTCCAATACAGTTGGTTGCCGGAGTCGGTTCGGGCGCCGTCGAGTCCCGCGACATATTTGGCGCCGACCGGCAGCGTGACCGAGACGTTGACGTTCTCGGCCGAGGCCGTTCCGGGATTGCTGACGCGGATGGTGTAGGTGGTCGTGGCACCGACGAATTGCATCTTCGGCCCTTCGACGTCCACCTTCAAATCGGCGCGTCGCACGAGCACCCGCTCGGACAGTTCGGCATGAACGCCGCCGTCAGCCCGGGCGTCAAGTTGAATCGTCAGGTTGCCCGCCTGGCGTGCGGTCAGCTCGACATCGAGCACTTTTTCTTCGCCGGCGGGCAGGATCCCGATCTTGTGCGTGGCCGGAACGTTTTCGCCGCCGCCGATCGGCATCAGCATCAACGCGACGTTCTCGGCGGGACCGTTGCCGACGTTCAGCAGTTTGAGTCGATAGGTTTCCTTCTTGCCGTAGAGCACTTCACGCGGACCTTCGAGTTGCAGCGATAGTTTCGGTTCTTGCACCTCGATCATCGCTTGCGACGCGGTCGGGCGGTACTCCCAACGAACCGCCAGATCGAACGGGCGGCTTTGTCGCGGAATGATCCGCAAGGTCAACCGCTCGCGTCCTTTGGCGGACAACTGTCCTAGTTTCCATTGCAGCGTTCCGACCGCGGGGCTCGAAACCGATTCCTGGGCAGGGCCCGTGCTCGAATCGGCGCCGACCACTTCGGCCCATTCGGGCAGCGAAATGAAGACGACCATCTCCTCAGCGGCCACATCGCCCAAGTTGACCATGTTCACTTCATAGGTCGATTCCTTGCCGACGGCGATCCGCCGCGGCCCGAGCGTTTCGACGCTGAGCACCGGCCCCTTTCGGGCGATCAGCATTCCTTCGTCGTCCTTTACGGGCGGCGCGGCCGAGAGCGAGTCGTTGAATGGCTCCGTTTGCTCGGGCGCCGCTTCCTCGCGGATCGATTCTTGGCGCGGCGCGGGCTCGACGTCGACCGTCAACTTCGGCCGTTGGGCGACGATCGGCGCGGCGTCGTCCTCCAGCCGAGCCGGTTCTTCGTCCACCGACTCGGCGGCGGCCGATTCCGACTCGATTGCCGGCTCGGTCGCCGGTGTTTCGTTTTGGGGCGGCTCGTTGGCCGGCGGCATCGCGGCAGCGTTATCGGAGCCAAACGCCGACTGACGAAACCCCGACATCCGTTCGTGCAACGGACGGCTGAATGATTTCCGGACGATCGGCGACTCGGTCGTTGTCGGACGTGAAGACGCGGGGCTTTCTGTGGTCAGCGCGCTGTCGGACTTGTACACGCTTTCGGTCGACTTGCGCATCGACGGCAGCGGATCCTGGTCGACGATCTCGTTGGGGTCGTCAACCCGGCTGTCGGAAGCGACTGGCGTCGAGGTCTCGGTCGTCGGGTGTTGCACCCGCTTGGCCGTCTGCTCGCGCGAATAGGACATGATCGAGGTGTCTTCCGGCATGATATCGTCGGGCTCGGTCGATTCGGCCATCGGCGCGGGCGTCTGGTCGGGTCGCGACAGCGTGCTGCCGGCCCTTGTGCCATAGCTCAGCGAGTCGCCGCCCGTATAGGAAGGCTTCGCGGTGGCCGAAGGTTTGGCCAACGGGCTTTTGGCCGTCGGCTTCGGCTTGATCAGGTCGCCGGTCTGGGTGTTTTCCTTCGACTTTGACTTGTCGGAGGGCAGGATGCCACCGAAGAGCGTCTTGCCCAGGTTATCGAGCCGATCGATGATGGTTTTTTCTTTTTGCTCGGAGGCGTCCGACTGTGCGAACGCCGCCCCGGCGACGCCAAGAACTCCAAGCACCAATGACGTGAAGACGAGTTTTTTGACCAACATGATTATTTTCCCTGCCCAGTTGAAAAGGCGGCAGCGCAAGCCCGAGTGATGGAACCTCATCAGGCGGTATCGGTCGGGATGATTTTTGTGGTTTAGTGAACTTTTCCGGATTGAGAAGAATTTCCGGTCACGGCGACTTTCCGAAACCAACACACGGCAGTGAGACTTAAATCTACGCAAGCAGAGAAAACATCGTAAACTACACGGTTTGCGATGGCAGTGAATTTGCTGTTGCCGAGATCCGTAGGAATGGTCCGCACGGCGGACCCTACGTAGACCATGCCAAAATGGCAGTCTTGACGGGGGCGGCAGAAAAACGGGCCTTTTAGAAATCGTGACAGGTCGACGCAAAGCCTTTTCAGAAAACGGCTTGCGATCTTTGCGGCCAGTCTCTTTCGGCTCGGCACGATCTTTGCTGCCTCCGTGGTATCTTTGCAGAGGGTGCCAAAACCCTGAATTGAATCGAGAAAAGGAGCAACGATATGGCGTCTGGAGAAAAAATCATCGGAATCGATCTCGGAACGACGAACTCCGTCGTGGCCGTGATGGAAGGCAAAGAAGTGAAGGTTATCCCGAATCCCGAGGGTAACCGGCTGACGCCGAGCGTCGTGGCATTTACGGATAAAGGCGAAACCGTGGTCGGCGAGCCTGCCCGACGTCAGGCCGTCACCAATCCCAAGCGGACCATTTCTTCGATCAAACGATTTATGGGCCGCCGTCACGACGAGGTAGGCTCGGAAGAGAAGATCGTGCCCTACCAAGTGGTCGGCGGACCGCAAGATTACGTGAAGGTTCACGTCGACGGCAAGGATTATACGCCGCCGGAGATTTCCGCATTCACGCTGCGGAAGCTGAAAGAGTCGGCCGAGTCGTATCTCGGCCATAAGGTGAACAAGGCTGTCATCACCGTGCCGGCCTACTTCAACGACGCGCAGCGCCAGGCCACGAAGGACGCTGGCCAGATCGCGGGCCTCGAAGTCATGCGAATCATCAACGAGCCGACGGCCGCCTCGCTGGCCTATGGACTCGACAAGAAGAAGAGCGAAAAGATCGTGGTGTTCGACCTCGGCGGCGGCACGTTCGACGTTTCGG
>JAEWUR010000513.1 GCA_023397045.1 Planctomycetota bacterium | reverse complement strand
CCTGGTTGCGATGGAAACTCGTACATCTCGAAAGGCGATTCTATAAGAACATGCGGGGGTGTCAATCCGTCCGAGGGGGTCTACTTCGTTGGCCTCCTTTCCCAAGCTTCTTGGCACAATCCCCGTTTCGACTTCCACGCATTGTTTTACCAACGCGGCGTGCGCGTGACGGGCAACCGCGACAAATCAATGGGGGCCAAGCTCGGATTGGAAGACATAGTCTCCGGAATCCACCGAGAATACAACCGCTTTGCCTTCGACGCGGCGCCCGGTCACGCCAGCCGCGCTGATGGCCGGCGTGGCGCCCTCGAGGACCGAGTCCGGTCGGTCGGTCGGAACATAGACGGTCGCCGTCGTATTCGGCGGAATGCGGACATGCAGCCGGAAATGGCCGTTGTCGCGCGTCCATTCGGACCGAATGGTCCCGTGGATCGAATCGTATTGAGCCTTGGCCCAAGTCAGGTCGCCGACGATGGCAGGCCGGAGGATCATCGTCTTGAAACCCGGAACTTCAGGATTCGGTCGGATGCCTCCCAGCGCCTGATAGAACCACGCGTCGATGCAGCCAAGGGCGGGATGGTTGTGCGAACCCGCGCCGTTCCACGATTCCCAGATGGTCGTGGCGCCGGCCTCGACCATATGTCCCCATCCGGGAAAGTCCTTTTGTGTGACCATCCGGTATGCAAGGTCGTCGCGACCGAGATCCATGAGAGTCGAAAAGACGAAGAATGTCCCGACGATGCCGCTGCTGATATGACCGTTTCTTTCGTTTTCGATGTTTTTCAGAAACTGTTCTGCTACGATCGGCCGGATTTCTTCGGACGGGATGCCAAAGGACAACGCCAGCGCGGCGGCCGTCTGGCTGTCGTCGGCGTATCGGCCTGTGGCGTCGTTGAAGAAGTGGCGATGGAAACTCTCGCGCACCGATTCCGCGAGTTCAGCATATTTGCGGGCGTCGTCCGGCTTGTTCAGGATCGTCGCGACCTGGGCGACGATTTGTGCATACATGCAATAGGCCGCCGTACCGGCGAGCGGCGGCGGCGTTCGTTGCGATGCGCCGCCGCTGCCAACCTCCAGCCAGTCGCCTTCCTGTGCCCAGGTGATGTGATCCGCCGAATGTTGTTCCACATAATCCAAGTACCGGCACATGGCCGGATAACCTTCCTCCAGAATCCGGCGGTCGCCGTAGTGTCGATAGAGTTGCCAGGGCAGGCGGACGATCGCGCCGCCCCACCAGGGGTCGGAGAGTATGCCCGGCGATCCGTCGGGCAACGACCGTCCCCAGCCAGGGCTTGGCACGATGCACGCGGCGTGGCCGTTGTCATCCTGGGCGTCGAGCATGTCGCGATGCCACTTCGAATAAAACGCCGCCATTTCGAAGTTGCAGATTGCCTCGTCCATTGTGATGCAGCCGTCGCAGGTCCACCCGATCTTTTCGCGTTGCGGGCAATCGGTCGGGATGCCGTGCAGGTTGTTCAACTGCGTCCGGATATTCATTTGGTGAATCGTGTTCAGCAACGGGTTGGAGCAGGAGAACTCGCCGGCGGGGCGCACGTCCGTATGAACCCATCGCCCTAGGAGCGTATCGAGGGTCGGTTTTTCCGACAAGCCAGTCACCTGCACATAGCGAAAGCCGTGATAGGTGAATCGCGGCTCGAACGATTCGATGCCCTCTCCCTTCAGGACGAAACGATTGGTCTGGAAACGGCCGGGCGTGAAGTCGGCCATGTGCTGCATGTTCACGGTTCCGTCGCCGTTGAGCATTTCGTTGTATTCCAGCGAGACGATTTGGCCCGCCGGACCACTGGCATTGATCTTGGCCCAACCTGCGATGTTCACTCCGAAGTCGAAAACAAAAACGCCCGGTTTTGGTTCGGTGAATGCGACGGGGCGAATGGATTCGACGACGCGGATGGGCGGACACCGCTGGGAGACGAGTCGGCCGAGCGGCGTCGGGAGGACGACGGCTTGCGACCATGATGAATCATCGTAGGGTGCCTCGTCCCAACCGGGTTTCTCACGCCTGGCGTCATAGGTCTCGCCGCCTCGGATGCTGTTGAAGACGATCGGACCGGTAGACACCTTCCACGTCGCATCCGTGACAAAGGCGTCGCTCGCACCGTCGGCATACTCTACCTCCAAACGCAACAGCAGCTTGGGCGGGGCAATCCAAGGGGCAAGATGAAACTTCCACACGTCGGCGGCCGGTGTGTCGTACCAACCCGCCCCCAAAACAACGCCGACCGCGTTTTGCCCGGCCTTCAACAATCCCGACACGTCGTCGGTCGTATATGACACCCTCTTTGTGTAGTCGGTGAAGTTCGGATCGAGTACGCGGTCGCTCGCACGTCTTCCATTGATCGTGACCTCGCAATACCCCAGTCCAGAGGTGTAGAGCGTTGCGCGAACCGGCGGATTCGCCAAAACGAATCCTTTCCTCAGCAGCGTCGCCGCATACGGCGGATTCGACGATTTTTCGGCATCGAGGCCGATTCGTTCCGCTTCCGTCGGCTCCTTGCGATCCCCTATTGCACCGATCCATTGAGCTTGCCAGTCAACCGGGTCCAACAGCCCCATGGCCCAAAATGCCGGCTCGCTCCAGGGCGAAGGCGTCCCGTTGCGATCCCACACCTGAACCTTCCAAAAGCATTGCGTGCGCGACGGAAGTGGTTTGCCGGCGTAGGCGACGTGGATCGTCGCATCGCTTTCCACCCGCCCGGAGTCCCAGAGATCGGCTTGATCGTTTGCAAGCATTGCAGCGCTGGATGCAATCAACACGCGATAGGCAGTCTGCCGTTCACCGCGCCGATCCGACTCCAGGATCCAGCTCAACCGAGGCTTGGCGACGTCGACTCCAAGCGGATTGACCAGGTATTCGCATCGCAGGTTGGTCGCGCAGACGGCCGCCTCGGCGCCGACGCTCGACAGCACGCACATCGAAAGACCGAAGATTGCGGGAATCACGAATCGCTTCATGGCACCTCTTTTTCGCGGGAAATCCCTATTCGAGTTCGAAATTGTAGCGACCGCCGCCCGCAACGATTTCGCAGGTGAGTTCACTCTTGGCATTATAACGATCGGGAACGATCTGTTCCAGAACATCGACCGGCGGGGCATTCGGGTTGTTCCTGTACGGTTGTTGTCCCGTGACTCGATAGCCCTCGATGCGCACGTGTTTTCGGCCGGGATGAATCTTGACCGTGAACGTTCCGTCTGCCACGACTGCGGCGGCCGTGGGACCCTTGCCATCCATTGGCTGAAAGGAGATGTTGCCTTTTTCGACAGGCCGGCCGGCGCAGGTCACCGTGCCCTGGATCGTGGCGAGATCGTTGTCGGATCCGCATCCGCCGAGACACAGCAGGATCGCACACATCGAGATTGCCCGTTGATCGAAGCAGTTCATAAGGCGTCACCTTTTCAATAGTCGCCGCCGTTGACGGGCTCGTTTCCGGCCATCGAGCTGAGGCTTCGCCAGATATCGGTATCGATGGAATCCGAGACGAAATGGGTCGAGCCGTCGCCGAAGCCGGTCACGATGCCGCCGGGGTGTTTGCTTCGTGCGGAGACATAGACATTGGCGTAGGGCGCCGGAACGACGGAACACGGACCGGGAAGATTGGGGTCGGGGCCGCAGAAAGGTTGCGCGTCGATGCCGG
>JAEWUR010000174.1 GCA_023397045.1 Planctomycetota bacterium | reverse complement strand
CCGTCGAGCAGCGCGAAGTTGACGCCCAACTCCATGCCTTTGTCGAGTTTCACTTGGACGATGACGGCCTCGATGAGCACCTGGACGGGCTGGACGTCGATTTCGGCGATGATTTTGTCGACTTTTTGCAGGATGTTCTCGTAATCCTGAACGATGACGATGTCGCCGCCGGCGAGCGAGTTGCCGCCGCCCTCGATCTTTTTCCCCTTTTCGCCGGCCTTAACGATATCGCTTTGCAGCCCGACTTCGCTGTCGGGCGAAGTGGTGAAGATGCCTTGTTTGCTTAGCAGAGGCCGGACCATCTTTTCGATATCGGCACTCTTCACGTAGTTCAGGCGGTAGACGTGGACGGGAAGATCGCCGGCCTGGTTGGACTTCACTTCTTCGGGGGTTGTAATATAGATGAAGTCTCCCTTGCGCTGTATTGCCAGATCGCAGAGCGTGATGATGGCTTCCAGCGATTGTTCGACGGTCTGATCGCGGAGGTCGACCGTCAGCGTGCCCGTCACCTTGGGCGAGATCAGGATGTTTTTGTTTGTTTGGCGACTGATCATCTCGATGGCCTTACGGACATCGAGGTTGTCGGCATGCAGGGTAATCAAGCCGTTGGCGTTCACCTCGGCGGTTGCTTCGTCCGCGGGTTTTGGGGTTGTTTTGGCGGCTGGCGCGCCTTTTGGCGCGGGAACGACCTCGGGCTTGGCCGGATCGGCAGGCATCAACTTGTTGCGAATCAGGTCGGACAAGGAGTTCGACGGCGTCTTCGATGCGGGTTTATTCTTCGTGTCGGTGGTCGGCGCCTGAGCCACCTCGATCGGGCGCGGTTCCGACGCGGTGTTCATCGACTCGTAGCGTTTCCGCAATTCCTCGGCGGCGGCTTCCGCGTATTGCATCGTTTGCGCCGTCGGCGTTGCGTGGGCATTCGTCGGCGCGGTTTCCGGGGCATCCGGCGTTTCGACCGGCAGCGGAGGCGGCAGCGGGCTCGGCATCTCCGATCGGTCGGGAGTCGGATTGGTCACGGCCTGTCGCATTGCCAGTGGCCGCTGGGCGGGCAAAGGTTGTGGGCGACTCTCGGCCTTATTCGTTTCGGTTTGAGGATATCGGATGGGTTGTGGAAGCGGGGCAACGTCGATCGGTTCGGGCTGTTGATTGACGGATGGCGCAGGCAGTGGCTTTGGCGGCTCGACCGGATATGGGGCGACCATCGCGTCGGAACGCTCTTCACGGCCCGCCAGCGGCGGCATCTCGGGCATCGTCATGATCTTGGGGCCGCGGCTTGGCTGATGGACGAAATCGGCCGGATCGGGTGCGCGATCGTCCGAGATGATCGGTTCCGTGGCTTGGCACAACTGAATGGGGCCGTCGACTTTGCGGAGGCCCTGGTTGGCGGGCACCGAGGTTTGTTGGGCCTTGGTTGGCGGAGCGATGATTTTGGGCAGCTCGGAAGCGTCGTATTCCAGGGCCACCTGCGGCGCCTCGGCCGGAATCGGCTGTGCGGTCGGTGATGCCGTTGGGATTGGCTGCTCGAAGTTGCACTTCTGGACCTCGGGCTGAAGGCTGTTGCCGCTCAGTTCGGCCGACAGCCGGCCGTCGGTCGCGGGTTGACGGCTTGTGAGGCTATTGTCGAGATCGTCCTGTGGGACGACGAATTGCGCGTGAGTGTTCGTCGTAGGCGCGTCGTAGGCGGTCGTGGGGTGACCGATTGGGTCTGCGGCGAGCTGGGAAGCGTAGGAGGAACCGCCTGGGGGCTGAGCCACGGACCAGGATTCTTTTTTCTGGACGCCGGAAATCTGCGTGCAACCTGCTGCGATGAGGCAGAGGCTAGCCAGAAAGGCTGTCCAGGCTGGATGCACGATTCTACGCATATTTCCCAATTTCAGGACGTCGGCGATGCTTTGAACGCCGTTTTTGCTGTCGAGGCTCGATCTTAAATTGCCACCTTCTGGGCGCACATTCCACGGAATGGGTGCGCAACAGCGTTGTCCTTAAGAATCGGGAGAATCGCTTGGGAACTTAACGATTTTTGTGGTTACGGAGACTGCGGAAAGTTTAACGGCAATATCCCGGGTGTTTTGTCTTTCCTGTTTTGTCTATTATTTCTGGCTTTGCTGGTAGATTGCTTCGATCAGGCCTTGCACGTCCTTATATTTCTTCTTGGTGGCGAGGGTTGCATCGATCAGCCGTCGGGCTTCGCTTTCGGAATGGCCGAGCGAACGGAGGACTTCGTAGGTTTCGGCGACGACGTCGGACTGGACATCGGCCATGTGCGGCTCGTTTTGGGTGACCATGAGCGCGAACTTAGGTACTTTGCGGCGCAATTTGGCGACGATTCGTTCGGCCATTGCGGGTCCGATGCCCGGGAGGGCCGAGAGATTCTTCGCGTCCTGCTCTTCGATGGCGGTGGCGACTTCCTTGACGGGCCGGATCATTGCCCGAAGTGCCTTTTTTACCCCAACTCCGTCAACTGAGCAGAATAGCTCAAAGAATTCCCGTTCGACCTCGCTGAGGAATCCGATCAGCCGCGGGGTCATTCGCCCCTGCATCGGGTTGCCCTCCATATATTCGATTGTATGGAGGCTGACCTCTTGTCCCAACTCACGTTGGAGTTGTCGGCGAGCGAACTCGGGGATTGCGACCTCGTATTCGAAGGCGCCGATCTTCAGCGTGAGCGTATCGTCGGAGAGCGAGACGAGTTTTCCGGTGATTTTGGTAATCATGGGAGGATTGGATGGTGGATGGTGGATAGTGGATAGTGGATAGTGGGCCGCCGTGCCGGCGGCCGCTAAACGGTCGGATCGGAACGGTCGGATCGGAGCGGGCGGATCGGAGCGGGCGGCTAGCGATTCGTTATTTGTCGGTCTTTGAGGTAATAATGACAGAGCGCGATGGCGAGCGCGTCGGCCACATCGGGTGGATCGGGAACGGTGGCCAATGCCAGCTCGCGTTGGATGGCCCTTTGCACCTGCGATTTCGGTGCTCGGCCGTTGCCGGTCAGGATACGCTTGATCTGCGTGGCCGAATAGTGGGTCACGGGAATGTGGGCTTTGGCGGCCGCCAGGCAGATGACGCCTCGGGCATGGCCCATCAAGATGGCCGTTCTGGGGCGTTTGTAGTGCGAATAGAGTTCTTCCAGGGCCATTGCATCGGGGTGGAGTCCCTCGATGACTTCGGCCACGCCGTCGTGGATTTCGACGAGTCGTTTCGTCAGGGATCCGCGCGACTTTCCGCGAATGACGCCGGCTTCGCACAGCCGGAGCCGGCCGTTGTCGGCTTCGAGAACGCCGTAGCCGGTGATATTCAAGCCGGGATCGATGCCGAGAATGCGAGTCGACATGAATCAGATCCGTCGTTTTACTTCCGGGTCCACTCGGTGCCGCCGGGTCGGTCTTCGAGGATGACGCCGATTTCGGTCAGGCCGTTGCGGATGCGGTCGGCGGTGGCGAAGTCTTTCTTCTTGCGCGATTCCGCCCGTAGCTCGATCAACAGGGTCATCAGTTTGCCGGTCAGATCGTCGGCGCCGGCCGATTTTTCTTCGGTCGGCTGGCGGAACAGGCCGAGGGTCAGGGCCAACTCGCGCAAGACGGTGGCGCCGCGTTGCAGGGCATCGATTTTTTCGGGCGCTTTTTTGGCCGGGTCTTCCAGTTTTTCGTCTTCGACGAATTTATTGAGGACGCGGACGAGGTCGAACAGCGCGCCGATGCCGCCGCCCGTGTT
>JAEWUR010000484.1 GCA_023397045.1 Planctomycetota bacterium | reverse complement strand
CGAGTGACCGACTCGATGCAGCGGGCGATTGAGGAGACCGATCGACGCCGGAAGATGCAGAAGGAATACAACGCGGCCAACGGAATTACGCCCGAGACGATTCGCAAGAGCATTCGCATGGGCATCGAGGCCGAGGCCGCCGCCCATGTCCAATCGAACGCGGCGGTCGGCCGCTCGCAAGAGACGCAATACATCACCGAAGAGTATCTCAGCGAACTTGAGGCCGAGATGCTCGAAGCGGCCGAGGAGTTGGAGTTCGAGCGTGCGGCTGCCATTCGCGACCGGATCGCCCAGATGCGCGATCAGATGGGCAAGCCCGTGGCCGACGCCGAAATCCACCACGCCACGCGATCCGAACGCGGCCGCCATCACAAGCAGCAACGTTCCGCCCGCAGCGCGAAAACGCCGAAGAAAAAGCCCTGACTGGTCCCCTCTCCCTTTGGCAAAGGCTGCGTCTGGTCCCCTCTCCCTTTGGGAGAGGGTTAGGGTGAGGGCCGTTAAGGCAACAACGCGACTTTCGACATGGAAAGTCTCTGGCTGCCCTCACCCCGTGCCCCTTTCCCAAAGGGAGAGGGGACTATTTCTCCAACAACGCCTTCGCGTCGCTCTCAGTCATGCATTTCGAGTTCGGCTCCTTGTTCCACTCGGCCTGATACCTCGCAAACTCGGCCATCGGGTAATCGACGCCCGCAATGCGGATCATAATCCCTTCGGGCTGCCACCAGCGATTGTCGTCCATTGCCAATGCGTCCACCTGGGCCTTCGACCACGTTGGCGCGAAGAAGGCATTGCCCTTCGCCCCGTCAAAAACGTTGTTGCGAACGACGACATTCTTGGCCGGGGCTGGACTGGTGTAGAGACAAAGATGCCGGCCGCTGGGATCGGGGCGTTGCGCGTGTCCCCAACCGCCGCCGGCGCTGAGGCAAACGTTGTTCTCGAAAACGACATCGTGCGTCTCCGACGCTTCCGGTCGATTCCAATACTCGAATGAGTATTCGCAATTCCAAATCCGGTTGTCTCGGTAGATGATGTTGAATTGCGGAGTTGCCGGCCCGAGGCTCTGGTTGGTCAACGCTGCGTCGTAGATTTCCCAAATCCGACAGCCTTCGACGACGATGTCGTGGGCGGTGGCCCAGAACTCGATCCCGTTGCCAAACCGGACGTGCCGGTCGTCGCCGTATTGATCGCACCCGCCGACGAATCCGATGTCGCAGTTCCGCACGACGATGTGATGGGCACCGCCGCCCCCGATGCCATGCGCGCCGCCATATTTCAGCATCATTTTCTCGTAGCAGACATAGCTCCGCCCACCCTCGTCGATCACGTGTTGATACAACGCGCATTCGATTTGCGAGTATCGTTTCGCGGGATTCTCGGCCATGCGCAGAACGACCCGATGACGCTCGCGATCGTACCAGTAGTCGCCGTCCTGTTTCAGGTCGGACGCCGCCCACTTCTTTGCGCCGCAGAGTTCTTCGTTGCCGAAGATGATGTTGCCCACATCCGACGGCAGATCGCCGGCCGACCAAAGGCCGTCGCCCTCGTCGGTCCAATCGGCAGCATTGTTTTTCGAGGCCGATCCGAGCAGCAGCGGTTTTTGGCCTTCGCCATACGAGGCATACGTGATCGACGCCTGTTCGTTTCCGCTATGCGGCCGCAGCGATCCTCGCCAAACGCCGTTGCATTGAAACAGAATCCGGTCACCGGGCTGGAACGGGCCTTGGTTCACCCGATCCAAGCTGGCCCAGGCCGTCTGCGGCGTCGTGCCGTCCAGGGCGTCGTCGCCCTGGTTCGAGACGTAGTACGTCGCCGACAGTCCGACATGGCCGAACAGCATGGTTACCAACAAGGCGCAACACTTCGTCACAAAAAGCGATCGCATGGCGGGTCGTGGGCTGGAGGGTATGTTCTTATGGTTCGACGCAAGGTGTGCAATAAGCGTCGAACACGGCGGGGGCGTTTGGGAACAAACACGGCTCCCGAACGAGTTCCACTATAGCGGATGAAGAGCCAAAACACAAGATTTCCGTCGGCATCCGGCCGTCCGCCGAAACGACCTCTGGCAGCCTGTTGACAAAGTGTGCCACTGGCTTTGCCAGTGCTGAACTCCGCCCATTTTTTCGGCACTGGCAGAGCCAGTGGCGCTCAACTCTCCCTGAACCGACTGTCTCAACAGGCTGCTAGCCCACGGCCCAGCCCAGGAATCGCAGGGCGAAATAGAGGAGGGCCAATGCTCCGACCAGGGCGAGGATCGATTTGATTTGGTCGGCGCGAGGCGCGGCCGTCGCCGGTGGAGCGGCAATCGCTGCCAGCGGCGTCGAGGGCGTTTGCTGTTGTGCAATCTGCGCGGGAATCGCCGATGCTGACGTCGTGGGCGATTCATGGCTTGTGTAGCGGGCGGGCTTGCTTGCCGCGTTGTCGCGCGGCCAGGGCGAAGATGCCGAGGCGTTGGCCGTGGCGATGGTGTTGTGCGAAGAGGCGATGCCATCCGCCCTCACCCCCGGCCCCTCTCCCGCTTGCGGGAGAGGGGAGTTGTCGCCCCTCACCCCCTGCCCCTCTCCCAACGGGAGAGGGGAGGAAGGATTGATCGCGGCCGTCGGCGCGGTACGGCGCGATTGTTGGGCGAGCAGCGCTTGCGATGAAATCCGTTCGAAATCGCCGTCGGCCGCGTTGAGGAACCACTGAAGCCGACCGCAATAGCTGCCCATAGTGCATCCGAACGACGAGCCGAACAGCGTGCCCGCCAACTCGCCGCGGCTGTTGAGGATCGGTCCGCCCGAGTCTCCGTTTCGGGCCGGGGCGCTCAACTCGATGATCTGGGGCGGCAGATCTCCGCCCGGCGAATAATACTTTGTCAACCGCCCGGTGACGGCGCGATACGATCCGCTGCCATAGCCCGCGATCGTCAGTTCGTCGCCGGGCCGCGGCGCTTGGTTGGCAATCGGGATCGGCAACACGTTCGGCCGTCGAATGGCCAACGCCGCCAGATCCCAGTCGCGATCGGTTCGCAACAGGTAAGCCCCCGATCGGAATCCGTCGGGAAAGTAGACGACGATCTGTGCAGCGGCGTCGCGGACGACATGCCAATTGGTCAGCACCAGCCCGGACGATTCGTTGACGGCCACCAGCGCGCCCGATCCGTAGGACGTGCCATCGCGTTCGGGCGCGACGATGCGGACCACGGCCGGATGTGGGCCGGAGAACGACGGCGCGGCGTTAAAAAACGTATCCGCGACCGACGGCGACGCAACGCCGAGGATGATGCACAGTGTGAACAGCCGAGTCACGGCAGCTTGGCCCCGGGAAGGCGGTCAATCGGATGGTAACCCGTTTGCTGAACTTTCAGCAAACGCCGACGGCGTTTCTTCCCTGAGTGCCATAGGACGGAACTCCCCGTCCTCGACCTCTTGTCGGCGGGTTTCGGCCGCCGGGATCAGCGATTTTCGATCGGAATGTAGTCCATCTGATTTGGACCGGTATAGATTTGCCGAGGGCGCAAAATTTTCGACGTCGGATCGTCGTGCTGCTCCTTCCACTGGGCAATCCAGCCGGGCAACCGGCCGATGGCGAAGCAGACCGTGAACATGTTCGTCGGAATGCCCATCGCACGCAGGATCAGCCCGCTGTAGAAGTCGACGTTCGGATACAGCTTCCGATCAATGAAATACGGGTCGGCTAGGGCCAACTCTTCAAGTTTTCGGGCAATGTCCAGCAGCGGGTCTTTCCGCTTGATCTGGGCAAACACCTTGTCGCAGGCCTCCTTGAGGATTTTTGCCCGGGGATCGTAGTTCCGATAGATCCGGTGGCCGAACCCGTAGAGCTTGAACGGATTGGTCTTGTCCTTGGCGTCGCGGATGCAATCCTCGGGCGACAAGCCGCCGCGATGGATCCGATCGAGCATTTCCATCACCTCGACGTTCGCTCCGCCGTGCAACGCTCCCCACAGGGCGCTCACGCCCGCAGCGCACGAGGCGAACAGATTCGCCTTCGCCGATCCAACGACGCGCACCGTCGACGTGCTGCAATTCTGCTCGTGATCGGCGTGCAGGATGAAGATCAAGTTCAACGCGTCTTCAACGTCCCGGGTGACCATGTACTGCTGATGCGGCAGCGAGAACATCATGTGCAGGAAGTTGGCGCAATATCGCAGGTGCGGATCGGGGTAGTTGAACGGCAGACCCAGCGAGCGGCGGTAGGCGAACGCGGCGATCGTGCGCACCTTGCTGATCAGACGTGCTGCCGCCTCTTCGACCGACTCGGCGTCGCCGAGCGTCAGAAACGTCTGATGGTAGCAGGCCAAATTGCTCAACGTGGCCGACAGAATCGCCATCGGCGGCGCGTCGGTCGGGATATGCTGGAACTGATGCTTGAGACCTTCGTGCAGCAGTTCGTTCTCGGTCAGCATGCCGCTGAACCGCGCCAACTCGTCGCGATTGGGCAGCCGGCCGAAAATCAGCATCCAGGCCACTTCGACGAAGTTCGGCTTGTTGGTGAACTGATCGATCGGGATGCCGCGATAGCGCAGGATGCCCTTCTCGCCGTCGATAAACGTGATCGTGCTCTGGCACACGCCCGTGTTGCCCAGCGAGGGGTCGTATGTGATCAGGCCGGTCTCGGCGCGCAGCTTCGTCACGTCGATAGCGCGCTCGCCCTCGGTGCCTTCCAGCACGGCCAGTTCAATTTGCTTGTCGCCGTAAGTCAGAATCGCTTTTTCCGGCATGGTCCACCTCCTCGCAACGGTCTGTAACTTCCGAA
>JAEWUR010000434.1 GCA_023397045.1 Planctomycetota bacterium | reverse complement strand
TTCGCTGCCGGTGAGCGGAGTGATGCAGATTCCGATCGGCAGCCGCATCACGGTCCATGCCGGCGCGGCCAACAAGGATCTTGTGCGGGTCGAGGTCGGCCGATTGAAGAAAGAAAAGCCGGTGGCCAGCGCCGATGCGATGCCCCCTTCGCCGTCGCCCGGCGAGAGGAATGTGGCTCGCGTGACGGACGATCATCGTGGGTTCAGTTACGATCTCGAACCGTTGATGGAAGATACGACGTTGCTGTTCACGTTGACCGACACGGATGGCATCCGAAGCCGGGATCCGTTGCGGTTGGTGTTGACGCCGATCGCGGACGAACCGCCGCAGGCGAGTGCGCAACTCGATGGGATTGGCACGGCCGTCACGCCGCAGGCGCGGATTCCCGTGGCGGGGCGCATCTCCGACGATTTCGGCATCAGTCGCGTGTGGTTCGAGTATGCGGTGGATCAATCGGAGCAGAGGCGACATCCGATCGCCGAGTTCTCGGATGCGCCGCTTGAGTTCCCGCTGGCCGGCGCGGCCTTGGAAGTGCGCGACGCGGGATTGAAGCCCGGCCAAAAGCTGTCGATCGCCGTGAAGGCGTCCGACCTGTACGACCTTGAGCAAAGTGCGAACGTCGCGGGCAGCGAGCGATGGATTCTCGACATTGTCGAGCCGGAGCAGTTGCGCACCATGCTCGAATCGCGAGAACTGTCGCTCCGACAGCGTTTCGATCGCATGATCGAGGAGATGACCGGGACGCGCGACACGTTGGCGAAGCTCGAGTTTGGAGCCCTGGCCGAGAAGGACGCCTCATCCGATGGGCCGGACCGGCAACGATCGGTGCAAATGCTGCGAGTCGAGGGTGCGTTGACCGACTGTCGCAAGAGTACGCAGGAAGTGCTGGGCTTGGCCGACGCCTTCGACGATATCCGAAAGCAATTGATCAACAACCGGATCGACACGGAGGAGCTGAAAAACCGCCTTCAGGCGGGCATCGCCGAGCCGCTTCGGACGATCGGGAATCGGATGTTTCCCGAATTGGAGCACCGTCTAGAGGGGCTCCGGCCGGCGCTCGACGACGCCCAAAAAGCCCCCGATCTGCGCGATTTGGCCCGGCAACAGGCCGACGACATCCTCCTGGCGATGCAAAAAGTGCGTGATCGGATGATCGAATTGGAGGATTTTAACGAGGCGCTCGAGTTGCTCCGGGGTATAATTCAGGGACAGGAACAACTTCGCGAGAAGATCGACCAGAGGCACAAAGAGAAAATACGCGATTTGCTTAAAGATTAGCCATGGCGAGACACAAGCGAACACTATCGGCGGTTGTTGCGGCATCGGCGCTGCTGGTCTGCGCGGTGCATGTCTATGCGCAATCGGCCGGCGCATCGCCCGACGATCCGAAGGCGGACGAGAACTCGCTGGCCGCCCAGGAGAAGCAGCTTGCCGAAAAATACAAGCATCTCGAAGACGTCCTGCTCCGGATGGCCGAACTGACCGCGTCGGAAGATCCGCGTCGGGCCGCGCTGTTGAAGAAGGCCGTCGCGCAGAGTAAAGACCGGTTGATCACCGTCCGCCTGAATCGGCTGGTCGAACTGTTGGACAAGGATCGGTTGGCCCAAGCGCTCGAGGATCAGTCCGAGGTGGACCGCGATCTCCGCGCGCTGTTGGAATTGCTCTTGAGTGAGAACCGCGCGAAACATCTCGAAAACGAAAAGGCGCGAGTCCGCGAGTTCCTGCGCCAAATCGGATTACTGATCAAACAACAAAAAGACGTCCAAGGCCGGACCGCCGGCGGTGACGATGCCAAACGTCTGGCCGACCAACAGGCAGGCGTCGCGCAGAGCACCAACAAGCTGGCCGAGCAGGTGAAGACGTCGCAAGGCGCCGATGGCAAGAGCAGCGACGCCAAGTCGGAGAACGGTGAGGAATCGAAATCGCCATCATCGCCGCCCAAGGAATCATCGGAGAACTCGCCGGAAGATCGGCTCGATGCAGCCCGGCAGCGGATGAACGAGGCCGAAGCCAAGCTTCGCGAGGCTCAACGACAGAACGCATCGGACAAACAGGAGGAGGCGATTCGCGAGCTGGAACTGGCCAAGGCGAAGTTCGAGGAGATATTGCGGCAGTTGCGCGAGGAGGAAATCCTGCGAACGCTCGTGATGCTCGAAGCTCGATTCCGAAAGATGTTGGACATGCAAAACGAGGTCTATGAGGGCACCGTTCGGCTCGATCGAGTTCCGGAGAAACAGCGGACGCACGACCACGAGATCGAGGCGGGACGTCTCGGCGCCAGACAATCGCAGATTGTCGTCGAGGTCGACAAGGCGTTGTTATTGTTGCGCGACGACGGCAGCGCGGCGGCCTTCATCGAGGCTGCCGAGCAGATTCGCGAAGACATGCGGATGATCGGCGAGCGGCTTGCGAAGGTGGAGGTCGGCGCGATGACGCAAGCTGTTGAGGAGGAGGTCATTGCCGCGCTCAAGGAAATGATCGAATCGCTCAAGAAAGCGCAGAAGGACCAGGAGAGCAAGAAGACGCCGCCGGGCCAATCGCCGCCGCCGGGCCAGCCGCAGGAGCCGCCGCTGGTCGACATGCTGGCCGAATTGCGGATGATCCGCGCCCTGCAAATGCGGGTGAACGTGCGGACGGAACGTTATTCGAAGTTGATCGACGGCGAGCAGGCCAGCACCGAGGAAATGATCGCGGCCGTTCGCCAGCTTGCCGAGCGACAACGCCGGATCCAGCAGATCACGCGCGATCTGGATATAGGTAAGAACCAATGAGACATTGGATTGCAGCCATTGCGATTGGATTGTTTGCCGCGTGGGCGA
>JAEWUR010000352.1 GCA_023397045.1 Planctomycetota bacterium | reverse complement strand
GAGCGGTTGGCGGCGCAGTTCGACGCGGCGTTGGAGCGTCTGGCGGAGCGTGGGGAGTTGCGGCGGATCTATGAGAAGTGGAATATTTGGAACAAGTACCAGGATGGATTGTCGTCGGGGCGGGGCGTCAAGGATTTCGTCCAACAGTGCGGCAAGGAATGGACGTTTTGGCGATATTTTCCGTTGCTGCTGCACGTGGCCATCGTCACGGTTCATCTGACGCTGGTGAGCATGTTGGTGGCGGCCTTGTTGGGGTTGCCGATTGCGTTGTGCCGGCTTTACGGTCCGGCGCCGTTGCGGTTTGCGGCCGTTGTCTACGTCGAGTTTTTCCGCGGCATTCCCGTGCTGCTGTTGTTGTATTTCCTGTATTACGGACTGCCGACGATCGCCGACAACTACGACCTGCCGGTGGGATTGAAGTTGCAGCCGATGGCCGCCGCGATTCTGGGGTTCGGGCTGAATTATGCGGCGTACCAGGCCGAGATTTATCGGGCGGGCATCGCCTCGATTCCGATCGGGCAGTGGGAGGCGGGTGCGTCGTTGGGCATGTCGCGGCTGCATACGTTCCGCCGCATCGTCCTGCCGCAAGCGATTCGCGTTATCTTGCCGCCGTCGACCAACGATCTGGTGGCGTTGTTCAAAGACACCAGCATCGTGAGCATCATCGCGGTCGAGGAGTTGACCAAGGAGTATCAGATTCTGGCCAAATCGAGCCTGAAATACCTGGAGATCGGTTTGGTCACGGCCGCGTTGTATCTGATCATGTCGGTGCCGCTGGGCCATCTCTCGCGCTATCTGGAGCGCCGCTGGGGGAAAGGCCAATGAACGACGAAATGCGGGTGGAGATCCGCGGCCTTTCGAAACGTTTTGGCGATCGTCGGGTGTTGGACGACGTCAGCCTGCGCATCGAGGCCGGGGAGACGGTCGCGCTGATCGGTCCGAGCGGGGCAGGCAAGTCGACGTTGCTGCGGTCGATCAACGGATTGAACGCGTTCGACGCCGGCGAGATCCGGGTCGGATCGCATACGCTGCTGCCGAACCGCGATCATCGGGCGTGTCCCGGCGCGAGGCAGGTGCGGCGGCTGTTCGGCATGATTTTTCAGGATTTCCAGCTATTTCCGCATTTCACCGCGCTGCAAAACGTTACCGAGGCGCCTCGATGCGTGCTGAGGCTGTCGAAAGCGGCGGCTCGCGATCGGGCGATGCATCTGCTCGAACGCGTTGGGCTAGGCGATCGTGCCGAGGCCTATCCTTCGCAGTTGTCGGGCGGGCAGAAGCAGCGTGTGGCCATCGCCCGGGCCATGGCGATGGCGCCGCGCGGGCTGCTTTGCGATGAGATCACCAGCGCGTTGGACCCCGAATTGAAAAGCGAAGTTCTGGCGGTGCTGGAAGATCTCAATCGCGACGGTTTGACGTTGATTCTGGTGACCCACGAGATTGGTTTCGCGCGACGGGCGGCCGATCGCGTCGTCGTGTTGGCCGACGGCAAGATTATCGAGCAGGGTACGGCGAGTCAGGTGCTTGACGACCCACAGATGCCGCGGACGCGGCAGTTTTTGAGCCAGATTTTGATGTAGCCGGAGGGTTGGGCGGAGGCAGAAGCGGGCTGTTATGCTGAAGCATAACCTACGGCTACTGTTATGCTGAAGCATAACCTACGGTTGCGGCGTTGGCTTGTCGACCAATTCCCATCGAACGCGTTCGCCGGTGCCGTCGCCGCGAAAACGGATGAGCTGGTTTTTCTGGTTCGCGTTCAGGTACTTGATCGTGTCGCGAAGACGCTGCTTGGGGTTCTGATCGCCCACGGGCGATAGGGGATCGTCGATGTATCGGGGCCAATGTTCTTCCTGGAAGGCGGAGAGGACCGCTTCTTGGTTTGGCGAGGGGACGCGATATTCCTTGACGACGGTTGGGCCGACGTACAACGTGCGGTCGTCGGCGTCCCAGAAGGGCGCGCCTTCAGGTCGGAGGGGCGTTGTGGGGACGGCCGGCGTTTCGAGAGCGATGTTTTGACTCTCGAATAGTTCCAGCCCTGATTCGGTCAGCAGGAAGCAGGTTTCGTGGGTGAACGCGAGGTTTGGACGGCGTTCGAACTTCCGCGTAAGATCTTCGGACGACGTCACGTCGCAGGCGTGTTCGAGGAAGCCTTTCTTGACGAACCAGCGGAGGTCGCCGATGGTGATTCCCTGTTCGATGAGCCGGTCGATCTCGACGGCGAACTCCCAGGGATCGCATTCGATGTCGGCGGCATAGTCGTGCGCTTGTTTCAACTGGTTCAGCGCAGCGAGCAAGGGTTCGGCGAGATTCACCGGTTGGATTGTGTCGGACGGCGGATTCCGAGGGCCGGTGCTAATGGGAGAGAGCCCTTTTCATGGTTGCCGATGGCGGTCAATGGTTCCGTAGGTAGGGTCCGCCTCGCGGACCATTGTTTTATCGTTGATTTTTCATGGTCCGCGAGGCGGACCCTACGTGTTTCTTTCCAACTGAGACCACTCGTTGAGATTACTGTGCAGGAAGCTGCAACGGTTGCGCTAGCTTCGAACCGAGGATTCTGAGCGACACCGTGGCTGCCTGGCGAACAGCGATCTCGTCGTCGTCTTCGGCGAGTTTCTGCAAGGCGGGGATGGCGGCCTTTCCTGCGATGCCGGTCTTTGGGAACGACTTGGCGGCCTCGATGCGTACCGCGGGATCGCGATCTTTCAACAGTTCGATGAGCTGCGGCACACCGCGTTGGCGCATGTCGATGAGCTGTTGCACCAGGGCCTTTCGCGCCCCTGCTCGCACTTTGGCGTCGGGATCGTGGATCAATTCGTTCAGTTTTGGAATCGCTTCCTGGCCCATGCGACGCAAGGCGATGTTCGCGGTCGCGTTGACGCGTCGATTCTGATCTTGCAGCAACGGCATCAAGGCGGCCAAGCCCGGCGGACCGATCTTGCCGAGCGCCTCGGCGGCTTGGTCGCGTTGCTCGGGCTTTTCGCTGACGGCCAGGGTTTCCCAGTGGCGCAGGGGTTCGCCCTTGTAGTAGGTGGAGTCTCGATGGCGGCACCCCAGGACAATCGCACTCAATAGCAGGATGGGCAGCAGGAATCTCATGGCCGCAAACATCTTTCCGGTAGGAGGCTAGCGAAATCACAGCATAACGGGCGACAGAATCTTTGCCCGAAATGGGTCTTTCCTATTCTATTTCGCGTTTTGGGGGTCAGCAAATCGCGGGGCGAGCGGTGGAGGCAACATGGCGAAGTGAGGCGACTGGATTTTAGCGACGGAGAAACAACCTGAGGGATAGGTGGCGAAGCGGTTTATTGGAGGGGAGAATCAGTGGAAACCCCCTCCTTGGGATTATCAGTTGGCCGTTTTTTTCGATTCAATAGGCAAACTCTGCAAAATAGTGAGAAAAGTACTTGACGTTTTCGCATTTGTTTTTACAATGAACATTTAATGCTATGTAACGGTTGCAACGATTCTTCTGGACGCCGGGTTTTCATCGGGTAAAGGGGTTTTGCGGTAGAAAACGACCGGAGCGTTCGGGAGTTTTTTAACGGTTACAGAGGCAGAGGACCGTATTGTAGATCGTTTGTTTCTTTTCACCTTTTGTTTCGGGAGAACTTGGTATGTTGAAGAAACTGTGGTTGGACGAGGGTGGAGCTATTCTTTCCACCGAGTTGATTCTCATTATGGTCATCCTCGTCATCGGTTTGACGGTTGGGATGGTAGCTCTGCGTGACGCCGTGGTCGAGAAGCTCACCGAGCTGTCGGCCGCCGTCTACGCCATCGACACCGGCTACGGCTGGGGCGGCATCTTGTACTATCAAGAAGCTGATGGTGGCGCCGTCAACGCAGCCGACTGCCACGCGTTCGTATGCGGCTCGTACTACGCTGATTCGGCCGTTCTCGCTGGCGCTGGCGCCACGGCTGGCGGCGTGTTCGACCCGGTCGTCGTTCTGACGAGCGAGCCTGTTGATCCCGGCGCACCTCCGGCCATCATCAGCCAGTGATGCGGTTCTGCTACTGGAAGGGAAACGCAGGGTTTTCGGACCGAAGAGCCTGTTGAATCCTTTCGAGTTGCGACAGAACACTGTTTGAATCTAAGACCTCCGAGACGTGATTCGTCGCGTTTCGGAGGTTTTTTTATGTCCCGACGCTTTTTCTGGGCTTTTTTCTTGGAATTTCGGCCTTTTCGATCGCCCGTAACCTCAATCCAGAGTGCGGATTAGGGTAATCTGGGTAAGGTAGGGTGTTTTTTGCTTGACGCAGGATTCCGGCCAATTACCATCGGAATTATGCGATCTGATTCAGGTTGCGGCCTTTCCGGATGCAGGATCGACTTGATCGGGCAACGGAAGAACGCAGCTTGCGGTCAGAAACCGGTAACGAAACCAATGGTTCAAGTTTGATTTCACACCTAATGATCCTGGAGAACCCTGAGATGTTGAAGTGCTTGTGGTTAGATGAGGGCGGCGCCGTTCTTTCGACCGAACTGATTCTTTTGATGGTTGTGGCCGTCATTGGCGTCACGGTTGGGATGGTGGCCCTGCGAGATTCGGTTGCCGCGAAGTTGGTGGAGTTGTCCGCCGCGGTGGCAACGATTGACCCCGGTTACGGATTTGGCGGCATTGAGTATTATGCCGATCCGTCGACCTCGTCTTCGCCGGATTCGGGTTGGGTCGCGGGCTCGTCGTACGAGAGCACGATGGCGTCTGTGGCCGACTTTGGCAACGGCGATTTCGAGCCGGCCGTGGTCTTGGAGAGCGAGGCCGTCGAGCCCGGCATTCCGCCGGCGATTGCCAGCTTCTAAATAACCTTTCACGATTCTGGGAAT
>JAEWUR010000299.1 GCA_023397045.1 Planctomycetota bacterium | reverse complement strand
TTTGCCCTTGTATCGCACCGTGCGATATTGATTACGAATGGTCTACTCAGCATCGTTTCGAAGGTTGCAGCGTTTCCGGTCATTGTGGCATAAGCCTAAACCGTCGCGGGTTTTATCCATGTGCCGTCGCCGGTGCCATCGACCGAATCTTCGGACTCGACCAGGCAATCAAGTGCTTGGATGACGTATCGGAGGCTGCCATGGCGGAAAAGTACCAAGTGTTTTGTCGGCTGTGCGGGTACTATCGGCCAATCCGGGAGAACAGCCGGACCCTATTGTCACCGGTGTGGCGCAAGGTTTTGGCTTCGCATCTCGCCCGTGGGGGTTGCGACGCCATGTTGAACTGAAGGAGGCCAATCCAATCGCCTCATTATTCTGGCCGTTTGGCTCTTGGCAATTTCACAATCGGTCTACGGAACCAGGTTAGAGGTTCGAGCCCTTTGGCACAGACACGACTGATCTCGAATGGGTCGCCGACAGTTCCAACGAATGTATGACCGACAAAAGGTATGCTCCGAACGAGCCGTTTTTAATAAGACCACCACCGATGCATGCTCGGATTGGCCCCGCAACCAATGCTCGGGCATCTTAGTGGCATTGGAATGACTCCGGTGGCGGCCAGGGCGGCATCTCTGTTTCCAGATCATTGCCGTGCCGCAGAGAATAAGCTACCGCCGGCTTGATGGACTGTGGTGTTGTTCAGTGGGGGGGCAGTGCTATCCCACAAGGCTGAAACTTGAGGTCATGGAGTATTCTATGATGCGAGGTGGCACCAGCTCCCGTAATGGCAATTGGTGCTAGCGTACATGCGAGTGTTTCGCAGAGCTCCGAAAGAGAGGTTTTGCGGTACGAGGGCTGCACACATCCTAGCAACTCGGTTATTTTTTCCTGCCCGGTCAACCACAGGACCGATACAGGCAAACGATCAATCTCGGTGTCGGGATCGCATCTATAACCCATGCAGACCCGCAATAAGGCAGTGTCGAGATGGTCGAGACAATTGATCGCTAAGCCATCGAGTGGCCCGCCGGCAACTTCGACAGCATAACGCAAGAGCACCAAATCTAACCATCCGTGGCGTATGGTCCCTTGCCAAGCATTCGTTGGATTGCCTGGATCGACGCATTTGGCATCCAATTCAGGACTCCACGTGGGCAATGGGCCTGCGCCATGGCGAGTCATGTAGGCGCGAGTAACGCCTAAGGTGCAGACTTCTTGTGCACCGCTTTCATCGATCATGGCCAACGCATGGTGCAGTGTAACGGTGCCCCAGGTCGTGTGGGGATGAAAACCTCGCCACTCGTCCAGAAGCGCGCCCTGCGCTCCTTCAAAAATTGCTGTTCTATAGTCCGGTATGCCACGATGAAACGTAAGCGGCTTAGCCATCTTCTGCAACTCTCTCGCGATGTGTTGCGCAGGCTCCATGAAGGTGTCCAGCCGCCATCGCTCATCAACAGGAACATAAGCCACAAACTGTTGAACTTCCAAGAGTGTGCGCTGCCGTAGCAGTTCCATCTTGGAGGCAAGTGTCTCGGACTCCTTCAGATCAGCGGCAACAACGGCATCGTGTCCATACTTGAGCCAGTAATTCCGCGTTTCGCCAATTCCGTGACCACATGAACCGTGGCGACCGGCCCCGCGAGATAGTTCGCGGAGACGGTTGAGTTGCTGGTGATAGACGGTTGACACAAGGGCGCATGGATGGACTAGGAGCTTTAAAAAGGGATCTTCGCCCGTCATCTCCAGCAGGTGCTGGGCCTCCCTGCACATTGCCGCCGGGTTAATGATCATCTGCTCACCCAAATACGTTGCAGCGCTGGCCAGGGTTCCAGCGCCAAACTGCGAAAATGCGTGACGGCGGCCGTCAGGCAAAACGACGTTGTGTCCAGCCTGCGATCCACCACAGTACCGAACGACCAAATCGGCAGTGAGTTCCCGTGCAAGGAAATCTACGGTAGCTCCCTTTCCTTCATCACCGAATCCAAGCCCTTGGACGATTACCGCACGTTTCATCGCTGGAGACCTCCTTTAAGACGGGGCCGGACGCTGGACCGCCCGGCCCCGTCAGGTTTCAGTACATCATTCTGCCACTAAAGTCTGGTCAATCCAGTACCAGTCCCAAGCGATGGCAGGGCCAGTGCGTTGCTCCTTGGTCCGGCTCGGACGACTGGCACGAGCGCCCTGGACACGGCGTCCGACACACAACCACGTCCAGCATCCACGAGATCGCGATTTACGCCGTCGAGGTCCACGACCCCTTCAGCAAGTCCAATGGTCGAAGCGATCAACTCGGAGATGCCATTTGGGTCCTCCAGCCGGATCATGTTCTGGCCAAGAAGTTCCACCCAGCGGCTATGTATCTTCGGATCGTCGTAGTAGCTGGTCAGGTTCGGAAGGATGAAGTAGGTGTCGTACTTCGCTTCCAGTTCACGGACCATCTCCTCAACCGGAATGTCCTCCGACAGCCGGTCACCGATGATCTTCGCCACCTCCTTTCGCTTAACGAAACGGTAGGGCATTTCGTCGCCAATCAGGAACAGGTATCCCCGTTGGCCGCGCTTCTCCAGACAGTCGATCGAGGTCTTGCGAGCCATGAAATACATGGACAGCTCGTAAGACTCGGTCTGTTGTCCGCCGCCACCGCCCTCCAGCCAGAGTTTGGCAAGATCCTCATCGATCTCGATGCCCGACTCGAATTGGCCGGTTTGTAGTGGCGCACGATCGCAGGTAGCATCGCCAATGCCACCGATGAGGATTTGCGGATGGGTTAAGTACCCCTTCCTCAGCAGCAATCCCATCAACTGGCAAAGGTTCTCTTGCAGGATTCGAGGGACACGGCCCATCGAACCTGTCACATCGAACAACACGGCCACCGCCCTGGACCCCGGGTGTGCCTCGCTGTCCCGGCTCTCACGGGCATTGACCCCATACGGGTTCATCCTCTCGTGAACCCGGCGCTGACTAACAGGCAGCCGCATGTTCAAATCGTGGAATTCGAACGCACTCTTTCCCGCCCTTCGCAGAAAGGACGCACGTTCCCGATAATGATCGTCGCTCCAATAGGTTCCACCCATGGCTTTCTCCTTTCTCAGAATTAGGACATCACCAATTGGTGATACTTTGGGGGGCCAAACAATTGCACAAGCAACTCGTCAAACTCTTCATGAAGGTTCCAGGCATCTTGCGGTCGCATCCGTTTCGATGCAAAAAGGCAGGTGTCCAGGAATCGCCGCATTTCCAGCGGTACTGCGTTTGGCCAGCGCTGAGCAACCGGGTCGCCACCAGCCATGTACATCAGACACTTGGCGGCCAGATAGATGTCTGTGGCTGGACCAACGCCTTCACGCCGCAATTCCTCACAGGGATACCAGGAGTGATAAGCGGTCGGCACGAACGTCATCGCCGCGCCGATTCGTGCAGCGTGAATCCAGTCCAGAAGCTGCACACCGTGGTTGTTTGCGTGAAGCATCACGTGCGGAGGCAGAACCGCACCGTGGATCAAACCGCATGTATGGGCAAATCCGATGACCGCCAGCATCCGTTTGAAGATCCAAGCCAAGTGGCGTGCATCGAGTCCGGCCGGGTACCGACAACGAATTTCCTCTAAAGTGTAAAACCCTTCACGGTAGACAAAGACATTGGCTTGCCGGTCGCCGCGAGTGCCTGGCACTGTAAAGGTCTCGGCCAGGATCGGCAAATATTCCCGATAGCGACGATCGCCACACCGAGCCACAAGCCCTTTTAGGTGGCGAGCCTCGCTTGCCAGTAATGGGTTGCCGCCACTAGGTCGGGTTATTTTCAGCACGTATTGCACACCGTCCGCGATGGCTAGGTGAACGTCGGCCAGGTCGCCGACCGCCAATTGCCGTACAAGACTGTATTTCCGAGTGGGCGATAGAATCACTTGTGAAACCTTCGCCTGCGCGGCCACCTCATACCACTGCGTCAACCGCCGAAAGACCTTTGCGGCCTTCTCCTGCTCCGGTCCGGGAGGAAACCGATCAGGATGGCAGATTTTGACCAGGTGACAGTATTGACCTTCGACATCGTTGCCAAAGACATCGAAGGCGGTTGCAGGTTGATCCAGCAAGGTGGCCAATTCGTCAAGAGTGCTGGGATATACAGTGAACATACCTTGCTTCTTTCTCGCGTACTCACCAGCAACGTTTGTTAGTGTTATTGCTACACTAAGCATAGTGTTAATCGAACACGATGTCAATGAACGTGAGCCGATTTTTCCGGATTTTCTCAAAATCCGGCATGGCTGGGCTCAGAGAACAATCCAGATTTCAGATTGATGCCCCAACAGATGCTGACCTAACTATCTGTAATCACAGGGGTTGGGTGTCTTAGACGAGCAAATCGCTCTTGGCTCAATAGGGTGGAGCCAAACGGCGAAAACCGTGAAAAAGAACGATGGCCAAGAAGAAGATGTTTCGTGGCAAGACAGCCGGCCAGAAATAGGAAACCTCGCCCAGGGGGCCTCCTGCACGGGATTGCTTCCCAAGCCTATCCGCAACGGCACCGAGCAGTCGGACGGATCGGGGCCAGTCGACAATCCCCCCGAGCCACTGCTCGGGAATCCCTGACCCGCCGACGGTAGCGCCGGCCAGCGCCCCGGCAATCGCTCCCAGAGTGTCCGTATCGCCGCCGCAATTCAAGACTGCTTCCAGTGTCGCGTGGAAGTCATTGTGGTGCCGCAGCCAAGCATAAATGGCCACCGGAACTGTATGATAAACATAGCCAGTCACACCTTTGGCCAGGCCCACGGAGACGGCAAAATCAAATACTGAGATCCCGGCAGCAAGAGCGGCCTCCATACGCTCAACGTATGAACACCACTCACGATCGTCGGGAGCCAAATCAGCCAGCAGTGCAGTAACCACTCCCACGTTCTGCTGCTCTGTTGGATCATGGTCGACGGCCCATGCTGCCGCTCGAGCGATCGCCTCAGCACCAACTGCTGCCTTGGGATCCGTGTGGGTGACTTGCGTCGACGCTAACACGAAGCGGTGCAGTGAATCCGGCTGGTCGTGGAAATAGCCTCCGATCACAGCACTTCGCATGGCTGGGCCGTTTCCGGCTGAGAAGACGCCACTATTGGTAGGCAGAAAACCAAACCACAGCCTGAGGCACGCCCTTGCCGTTGCCAAACCGATTCCGGCAGGCAGACCGGCAAACCACCATTTCAGATGCCACGCCAATCGGCGTTGGAAGGCATCGGCATCGTCTGGATGCCTCAGCAGTGACTGAGCGACGAATAGGGCATGTTCGGTGTCATCACTCACCATGCCATGCCGAAACAAGAAACGGTGTTGCCAAGAGCCCGGCATCATGCGACGCCGGCGAGCAGGTGATATTCCTTCGGCCGGCAAGCCTAAAGCATCACCAACGGCCGTGCCCAACAGGATGCCGGCAAGGCGATCAACTATGTCATGCTCTCCCGCAATATCCGACATCGGTTTTAGGATGACCTCTCAGCGAAGTACAATGCCGTGTAGATCTTCGGGCTAATCATCACGCCCTCTTGCCGCTTCGATTCCAACCATCCATGTGCCTCACCAAGCGGCACAATGTGAACTTGGATATCTTCGCTTTCGTCGCCGCCGCCCGGGCCAACCTTTCTCGCGTCCCTAGCCAGCAATAACGCGTAGACCTCATTGGTTAATCCAGATGAACTTGGCCCCTCAATAAGGCAGTCGAAATGTGCGGCATCGTAGCCAGTTTCCTCGAATAATTCCCGGCGTGCCGCCTCTGTCAAGTTTTCTCCTTTGCTCTCCGCCAGATCACCCACTAAACCGGCGGGCAGTTCAACCACTCGGCGATCCAATGGAATACGATGTTGCTCGATGAGCACCAATTCTCGCTTCTCCGTTATCGCTGCAACTACTACAGCAGCAGCTGTATTTGTTCGCTCAGCCCACTCCCACCCACAACGGCTGAGCAAGCGAACGAAGCGTCCTTCCGCAAGAATCCGACTTGGTTCCTTGCTATCGTTTGTCTTGGGTGTGGTGCCTGTAACAATCGAGTCGTAGCATGGGCCTTGATAGTCGTCACCATAGTAG
>JAEWUR010000296.1 GCA_023397045.1 Planctomycetota bacterium | reverse complement strand
ACGGCCAATCGCGTCGGATCGATCCACTGCAAATCGAACCGGGCGGCGAACGGTTGATGCGAATCGGGATCGGCGGAGAAAACGGGAACGGCCGTTATGGCGGGAGCCGCTTCTTCCGCGGCCGCTTGCAGGAGCGGCAGTTCTTGAAGGTTAACGTCGCTGCCGAGTCGAACGATCTGTTGGCACGGCGCCGAGCGGACGACGCGCGGCGCCTGGCTGCCTAGCGCCGCCGGCCGAACGCCGGACTTGAATCGTTCGAACCAACCCTCGGGGCCGTCCGTGCTGAGAAGTCGAGCGATTCGTTGGGCCACTTCTTCGATATCGGCGACCTCCAGGGCCTTGCACACCCGGTCGTTGGCACCGAAGAGGTTCGAAAGCACAGGCAGGTGGTGGCCTTTAATGGAGGCGAACAGCAGGGCGTTTCGCCCGGAAGTGGCGAGCCGAGAGGCCGTGTCCGTCAACTCGCACGCTGGGTCGATCGGATCGTCCAGTCGGGCCAATTCGCCCGATTGTCCAAGTTGTTCCAGAAATTCTGATAAACAGCGGTATGGCATGGAGGCATTGTAAGGGTCGCGGCGGGATGGCGGAAGCCGAATGGACGCGTGAATCGCCTGATGGGGCCATGTAGCCTGCCGATTGGGCGGCAGGATTACCTCTGACCGCGTCGCCGTGGCGGCAAATTACCCTGATTGAATATTTTGCCAATTCGTCGCAAATCCTAAATCATGGGTCGACCGGCACCTATAATGGATTAGTGTTTCGTTGAAGGGTGAATGACCGAAGAATACCTCTGCGAGAGTGTGTTGAAAAAACAGGATTTTCCATGTTCGTCGTGGGAAATCGGAGCACACCTTCGGTGGAGGGCATTCCCTCGCGGGCAGGCACAAATGGACCAAGAAATTAACGGATTACTGTCGAACGTCGAGGATGCGTTCGGATTCGTTATTCCTAACGAGTCCGCCGAGCATCTTTTTACAGCCGGACAGCTTTACGACTACATTCTCGCCCACCGGTATGCCGGCAAGCGCGACGAATGCCTCACGGCGATTGTCGCGTACAAGCTACGGCGCGGCATGATGTGGGCGCTGAAGATCGAGCGAGACGACATCCGGTTGTCAAAGACCGTGGCGTCGCTGATTCCGTCGCATCGCTATCGGGCGTGGCGGGCATTGCAGCGGGCCACCAGCTTGAGGCTGCCGCTGTTGCGGCGTCCTTCCTGGGTGATGACGGCGGCCGTTGCGGGGACATTCGCCGCGGCGATCGTGACGCCCTGGGCGATGGGATTCGGATTCCTCAACGGCGCGATTCTCATTGGGTTGATGACGGCGTTTATCGTGGGCCACGCTTCTTCGTGGCTGACGATCCCGTTGGCGACGAGGCTCCCCTCGGATTGCGCGACGTTCCAGCAATTGGCCGCCGCAACCGTGGCGAGAAATTATCAGGCGGTCGTCGAAGAGGCCTGCAAACCGACGGGCAATGGCGACGTCTGGAGCCTGTTGCGCGCGGTCTTGGCCGAGCATTGGGGCGTGCGGCCCGAGACGATCGATCGGGAAACGGAATTACGTCGGAACCTCGTTGCCGCTTGATTCATACCCTCATGAAACCCACGCTGAACGTTTTTGGATTGCCTCGCTACGCCGAGCCGGCGGAATTGGCCGGCGGGGTTTCCGTGGTGATCGATGTTTTGCGCGCGGCGACCACGATCATCTATGCACTGGATGCCGGCGCGAAGGAAGTCGTTCCGTGTCTTGAGGTCGACGATGCGCTGGCTGCGGCCCGACAGTTCGACGAGGACGATATCGTGCTCGGCGGCGAGCGCGAAGGGCTTCCGATCAGCGGTTTTCAGCTTGGCAACTCGCCCGAGGAATATACGGCGGACCGGGTCGGCGGCAAGACGGTGATTTTCACCACCACGAACGGCACCCGAGCAATGAACCACGCGCGGAACGCGCGCGAGATTCTCGTGGCGGCCTTCGTCAATGCGTCGGCGGTCGTTGCTCGACTCATCGACTGCAAAAAGATCGACATCTTGTGTGCCGGCACCGACGGGCGAGTTTCGGAGGACGACGTTTTTCTGGCCGGGCTGCTGGTCGATCGCGTTCAACGTCAGACGGCCGACGCCTTTCAATTGAACGCGCAGGCGATTACCGCGCGAGAGTTCTGGCTCAACGCCTTCGCTCCGCCGCAGGCCATTGGCGCCGAACCGCTTGAACCTGAGCGGCTTGCCGAACGACTCCGAACGAGTCTTGGCGGGCAGAACCTCGTGGCGATCGGCATGGACGAGGACATTCTCGCGGCGTCGTACATCGACCGTTTTGACATCGTCGGGCAGCTCGATGTCGAGACGTTTCGGATCCGGCACCTAATTTGACGATGCTCGTAGGTTGTGCTTCAGCACAACAGCGAATTGGCCAGAACCGTGTTATGCTGAAGCATAACCTACGATTCTATTCTGATCCGCCGGCGACGAACACGATCATCTCGCCGTTGGCGAGGAAGCGCCGCTGGCGAAAGATCGATTTCAACCGGTCGGGATACTGCGAGTTCAGATCGGCCTCATGGTCGTCGGTCGTGATGATGACGGAGTGAGGCGATTTTTCGAGAAACGCCCGGAGCTGCGAATGGGCCGTCTCGTCGTCGCCTTCGCAGCGAGTCACGGGATGCCCGGAGTAGGTGACCGTGCTTTCGCGGAAGAAACGATACGTGGCGATCGGTAGTTGGGCGTCTTTCGTTTCGATGCCGTGGTCTTTCTCGTACTGTCGGACGGCGGCGATCATCGGTTTCGCGTTCTGGTGCGAATCGACGCGCGCGGCGCCCCAACCGAACATGAGCGTCAGGAAGATCACGGCGGTCACGGTGAATCCGATGAGCGTCTGTCGGGCTTGGCCGTGCGAGTTTTTCCACCAACACCACGCGCCGCCGAGCAGCGGAACGACGCCGACCAGCCCAAGCACTTCCTCGCCGGGCAGATAGATCGACGCGACGATCGGGATGGCGATCATGATGCCCAGCCCGGCCAGGATCATCGAGATCCATGCGTTCCTGAGCCAAAAGGCCTTGAGCGTTTGCGGATTCAACTGCCAGCGTTCGATGAAGCATGCCGTGAGCAGCGCCAACGCCGGGTAGGCCGGCATCAGGTAGTGCGGAAGTTTCGTTTTGCAGATCGACCAGAATACGAACCACACGCTGAACCAGCAGACGGCCAGCAGGCAACCGTCGCGCCACGGGTCGCGGCGTCGGATGCGCGCGATCACATCGGCCACGGTTGGCCCGAGAAAGACCGACCAGGGGAAGAAGCCTACCAGGATTGCCGGCACGAAATAGAAAAAATACAAGATCGAAACGAGCGCCGACAGCAAGCGATGCGAGTAGGTGACGACGTCGCCGTGGCCGAGGATGGGTTGCGAGAACGGCCTCAGATTGAAATTGATGTAGAACTCGCGGAGCCACGCCTCGCCGACGGCCGCATGCCACGGGAGGACAACGCACGCCGTGACGATGATTGCGGTGAACGGCCGCATGCGCCATGCCGAGCGAAACAGGTTGCGCCAACCGTCGAGCACAATCAGATAGAAACCCATGCCGACGAGCGGCAACATCGTTCCGACCGGTCCCTTGGCCAGCCACGCTAGGCCGGTCAGCGCGTACAGCGGAATCGCGAAACGCAACGGCAGCGGAGCGAGGGATGGCGGATGGTCGGTGGTTGTATCTTGGTTGGCTGGTTTGGCGCCAAGATTGTTTAGGGCGAGGGCGAACATGAGGAAGGCGGCGGTCGTGACCAAGGTCAGCGCGGCGTCGACGGTGGCCGCCCGGGCTGAGATCGTGAAGATGATCGTCGAGGCGGTGATCAGGCCGGCCCAAAAACCGGTCCTGGCATTGAACAGGATCCGGCCGAAATGGAAGACGAGCAGCGCGGTGAGGAGGCCGAAGACGGCCGAGAAGAATCGGGCCCCGAACTCGTTATTTCCGAACAACTCGAAGCCGGCGATCATCGTCCAGAACATCAGCGGCGGTTTCTCGGCGAACACCTGACCGTTGAACATCGGCACGATCCAGTTGTTGCCCTGGAACATTTCGCGTGCAGTTTGCGCATAGAGGGCCTCGTCCATATCCCAGAGTGCGGCCCCGCCGAGGTTGGTGAAAAAAATCACGGCCGCCGCGGCCGCAATCCAGAGCTGGTATTGCACCAGTTGCGACGTCGTGGGGCTTTCGTCTTGGTTCGATCTTGACATGTCGTGCAGTTCCTTCTATGACAACCTGCACACTTTAGAGCATTCGCCACGGTTGGCCAACAGCATTTCCCTTATGTCGCAAAAAAACCAGAAAAACGGCGGTTTTCTCTTGATTCTGGCCGTCGTGGCGGCGGCTGCGGCGTCGCTGGCTATTGATGTTCCGGTGGCCCAAGCGTTTCGGGCGTGGAACCAGTCGCCCACGGTTGCGTCGTGGCTGGGTTATTTTAATACGTTCGAGATGTTCGGCCACGGCTTCGGCGTGTTCGTCTTGGTCGTGGCTCTGCACCAGCTCGATCCGGGTCGCCGCTGGGCGATTCCCCGCGTGGTTCTCTGCGCGATGGCGGCCGGCGGTTTGGCCAACGTGGTGAAGATGCTGATCCAACGCACCCGGCCGTATGAATGCGCGCTCGATGGCACGGTCTGGGACACGTTCGGTGCGTGGCTGCCGATCCTGAACGCCGGCAGTCCCGGCCAGAGTCTTCCGTCGGCGCATACGGCGACCGCGGTCGGCTTTGCCATCGCGTTGATATGGCTCTATCCCCAGGGCCGTTGGTTGTTTTGGACGTTAGCGGTGCTGGTCGCATGCCAGCGCGTCGTTTGCGGCGCGCATTATGTCAGCGATGTGTGGATCGGCGCCGCCGTTGGATTCGTGATCGGGCAGGTGTTTTTCCAGATCGGACTGTTGCCCGGCTGGATGGACCGTTTTGAACAGCGGCTGCGTCAATCGGGCGTCGGCGGCAACGCCACCGAAGGATCGTAAAGGCGATACGATCCGATCGATTCGCAGGGAAGCCGATCGATGTCGAGATGCTTCCGCAGTTTTGGGAGTTTCCATTCGGCAATCGCGATTCGATCGCCCGGCTCGAAGGCCGGCAACGACTCGGCCTTCCGTTGAACGATCCTGTCGGGCGTCAGGTCGGCTCGAATCTTTGGATCGAGGTAGTAGATCAACGAGCCGACGCGTCCCTCGACGATGACCAAGCGCGGCGGCATGTGGCCAAGTTGGTTCCAATGTTCGGCGAGTTGGCGTGCCGAGCAGGTTTCGGCCACCGGAGGAAGAACCATCGCCATGACGACCATGAATTGCGCGGCCAGCGAGAGCGTGGCAGCGGCAAGACTCGCTTGCCATCGGCCGGATCGGCAGAACAGCAGCGGCGTCATCGTCGACGCGGCCGCAATGCCCACGGCGAGCCAGACGGGCCAGGCGAATCGCACGTCGTAGACGATTTGCACGACCGCGACGACGATCGGCAGGAAAATTGGCCCGGTCCACGAGGAGAGGATGAACGTTCGGGCGAATGAACGTTTCGCGCGGTCGGCCAGCGAGCCGTCGATCAGGCCTGCCCAGGCGGTGGCGACCAGGATGGCCATCGGCGGAAACACCGGCCACAGGTAGGTTGCCAATTTCGAACCGGCCGACATCATCAGGACGGTCCAGCCGATGAGCCAAGTCCATAAGAGGATTTTCGCGCCCGAGCCTTGCCGTTTTGCCAGGCCATCTTCGACGACGATCGGCAGGTAGCCGATCCAGGGCAATCCGCCGCCCAGCAGGACGGGCAGATAGTACCACCAGGGCTGATCGCCGTGCGGCTGCATATCGCTGACGAAGCCCGACCAGTGCCGATCGATCAAGTAGTAGCGGAGATATCCGGGCTGTTGCAGTTCAACCCATGCGTACCAGGGCGCTGCGACCAACAGGGCAATCAGGATAGCCGCGACGCCCTGTAGGATGATCGTCAGACGCAACCGGCGTGTGATCAACAGATATCCGGCATAGGCCAGGCCGACCACGGCGATGCCCGTCAGACCTTTGGTGAGGATGGAAAGCCCAAGGAAGAGTCCGGCGCCGAGTATGCAGAGGATTTTGGACGTGCGGCGGTCAGTGTGTTCGGCCTCCCAGAACATCAGCAGCGCCGAGTTGATCCAGGGGATGAGCGCGACGTCGTGCGAGGCTGCCTGGGCCAAGGCCGTCGGCAGGATGGTCGTGGCGTACAGGATGCCGGAAATCAGGCCGACGCGTCGATCGAACAATCGCCAGGCGAGCAAGCCGGTGGTGATCGCGCCGAGCAGGCCGAACATCAAGCCTGGCAGTCGCACGGCGGCCTCGGAGTACCCCAACGCGCGTAGCGAGGCCGCTTGGACCCAGAAGTAGAGGATCGGCTTGTCGAGAAACGGCTGGCCGAGCAATGACGGCATCGTCCATTGATTGCGTTCGACCATTTCCTGGGCGATCGAGGCGTGCAACCCCTCATCGGGATCGAGCAAAGGCAGGTTGATGGCCAACGGGAAAACGAAGAAGACCGCTGCCAGGCCGATGGCCAGCGGCACGAGGTTTGGCTCGGGGGTAATCGGGTTATGCGTGTTGTCCGGCAGCATGGACCCTGCCCTGTCGAGGGGTTTATCGTGACTTTTGTATAAGTGTACCTGGAAACAGCATTAGTGAAAACAGCACCTTGCCGATAAGCTATCCTTATGATAAGGTACCCTTATGAACATCGAAACGCTTCGAATATTCTGCGACGTCGTGCAGCACCAGAGTTTCTCGCGGGGTGCGAAAATCAATGAGGTCAGCCAGTCGGCAGCGACCCAATCGGTTCACCGCGTCGAGGAGCATTTTGGCGTCCAACTGGTCGATCGATCGAAGCGGCCGTTTGTTCTGACGCCGGAAGGGCAGACCTGTTTTGAAGGGTTTCGGGAAGTCCTCGAGATGTACGACTCGGTCGAGTCGCAGGTGCGTTCGCTGCGGATGGAGATTGGCGGGCTGGTTCGCGTTGCGGCGATTTATTCGGTCGGGTTGCACGACATGGCCCGATGCATGCAGGATTTCATGCGGCAGTATCCGAAGGCGAAAGTGCGGCTCGAATATCTTCGGCCGAACAAAGTGCAAGAGGCCGTCTTGAACGGTGAAGTCGACCTTGGCGTGATCTCGTATCCCGCGGCGTCGCCCGACTTGAACGTGATCCCCTTGCGGTCCGAACGGATGGTGGTTGTCTGTCTGCCGGGCCATCCGTTGAGCAAGTTCGAGGCGGTCACGGCCGAGCAACTGCACGGGTTCGAGTTCATCGGTTTCGATCGCGACCTGAGCATCCGGAAGGAGATCGACCGGCATCTGCGTCAGCGATCGGTGAACATCAAGGTCGTGATGGAGTTCGACAACATCGAGACGATCAAGCAAGCGATCCAGATTGGGGCCGGCGTGAGCGTATTGCCCGAGCCGACCGTTCGGGAAGAGGTTCGCAACGGCACGCTGGTTTCGGTGCGGCTGATTGCGCCGGAGTTGCGTCGTCCGATCGGAGTGATTCATCGCCAGCGGCACGTTTTCACGCCGACGGCCGCCAAGTTCGTCGAGTTGCTGCGTGAAGTGCATAACCATAAGCCGGAGGATTCGTGATGCGCGACAGGGAGGTCTTGGTGCGTTTCGTGCCGTCGGGCAGGGAAGCCTACGTTCTGCCGGGCACGCGTCTGGTCGAGGCGGCCGCCGAGGCGGGGTTGGTGCTCGAAGTTCCCTGCGGCGGCGAAGGACTCTGCGGCCGATGCCGGGTGCGCGTCGTACAGGGCGCGACGGAGCCTTCGTTGGCCGAGCATCAGTGGTTGTCGCACGACGAACTTGCGTCCGGTTGGCGATTGGCGTGCCAGTCGGCCGTCCAGGGACCGATGACGGTCGAGTTGCCGTTTGATTCGTGTCAGGAAACGAAGCATCAGATTCTCGTAGAAGCGGCCAGTGGCAACGCTCTGCCGACAAGCGACCATTCGCCGTCACCCGTCGTGGCCATCGACGTCGGCACGACGACCCTGGTCGCCGCGCTGATCGATCCGGCTTCCGGAGGCGATGTTGCGGTCGAGGCTCGGCTGAATCCGCAGACCCGATTTGGCGACGACGTGCTGTCGCGAATTCTGTATTCGAGCAAGAGCCGGGAGCAGCTTTTCCAGTTGCAGGGCACGATTGCCGAGGCGATGGACGAGATGATCGGCGCGCTTTGCTCGCAGGCCGGCATTTCGCGCGAGCGGATTGGCGAGGTCGTCCTGGCCGGCAACACGGCGATGCAGCAATTGTTGCGAGGGGTCGATTCCCGCGCGCTAGGCGAGTCGCCATTTACGCCGGCCGATTTCGACGCGATCGAAACGTCGGCCGAATCGTTGGGTTTGCACATCGGCCCGAACGGGCGTGCGTATGTGATGCCCGTCATCGGCGGATTCGTCGGCAGCGACATAGTGGCGGGCATGTTGCAGATTGATATTGCGCGGGCCGAGGGTCCGACGTTGTTCGTCGACATCGGAACGAACGGCGAGATCGTGTTGCGGACCGACGGCAAGTTCCGCGCGGCGTCGACCGCGGCGGGACCTGCGTTCGAGGGCGCCCGAATTTCCTGCGGCATGCGCGGCTGCACCGGCGCGATCGAGAAAGCGATCGTCAGCGACGACCGGCTGCACCTGAACATAATTGGGAACGTGCGGCCGACCGGACTTTGCGGATCGGGGCTGATCGATGTTGCCGCCGAGTTGCTTCGGCATGGGATTCTTACGCCCCAGGGCCGTCTTCAAACACCGGACCAACTGACCGACGACGTGCCGAGAGACTTGGCCGAGCGAATCGTCTTGCATGAAGGGCGCGCGGCATTTCGTCTGGCCTCGGCCGAAGAGACCGGCGGCGAGCCGATCGTGTTGACGCAGCGCGACCTTCGCGAGTTGCAGCTTGCGACGGGCGCGATCCGCGCCGGCATCGTTATTCTGATGCGGCAGGCCGGGCTGGAGCCGAGAGACTTGCAGCAGGTGCTGATTGGCGGCGGGTTTGGCAATTTCATCCGTCGCAGCAACGCCCAGCGGATCGGGCTGCTGCCGCATGAGATCGAGCATCGCCGGATCCGGTACATGGGCAACACGTCGCTGGCCGGGGCGAGGCTGGCTGCGCTTTCGCGTCAGGCCCGGCGTCAGGCCGAGGAGCTTGCGAGGCGGACCGAGCACGTCGATTTGTCGAAAGATCCCGCGTTTCGCGACGTGTTCGGGGATTCGATGATTTTTCCGGAAACGTAGGGGCAAAGCCGCAAGAGGTTTTTTGCCGAGAAATAACGACGCCTCTTGTGCCTTTCGGCACCCCGATAGACAAGCTAGCGGGGCCACCCATGACGTTGAGCGCAATGGGTGGATTTCTCGGGGGGAAAGCCCTCACCCTAACCCTCTCCCAAAGGGAGAGGGGACGGATTCCAGGCTGGATCTACACTTCTCCGATTGCCTTGAGGACTTCGTCGGGGATGTTGAAGTTGGCCGAGACGTTTTGCACGTCGTCGTGGTCGTCGAGCCGCTCCATCAACTTCAAAACCTTCTGGGCGCCGTCCGGGACGTTGATGTCGACGGTGTTCGTCGCGATTCGGGTGATTTGGCTGGATTCGGGCGTAATGCCGGCAT
>JAEWUR010000289.1 GCA_023397045.1 Planctomycetota bacterium | reverse complement strand
ATCCGCGGTGTTCTGAAGGCCGAGGCCGGACCGGAGCGCGATGCCGCCGAAAAGGCGGTCATGGTGGTTGCCAAGCGGATCGACGATCCGGAGAAACGGGCGGCGCCGGTCCTCGCGGCGATGGAGACGCTCGACGAGCAAGGCAAGACGACCCTGTTGCCGCTGCTGGGTCGCGTGGGCGGGGCGGCCGCGCTGCCGATGATCGAGGCGGCCATTGCCGATGGCCATCCTGAGCGTCATGAGATCGGGCTTCGCGCGTTGTGCTATTGGCCCGACGCCTCGATCGCGCCGAAGTTCCTGGAATTGACCGAAAAGACGGCGAATTCCCGCGAGCGAACGATGACGCTCAAAGCGTTCATTCGCGTTGTCTCGTTGCCTGACGGACGGTCGAATCAAGATCGCCTCGACGGGCTGAAGAAGGCGATGAGCGTTGCGACGACCGACGACGAGCGGAACTTTGTGATTCAGCGGGCGAAGGCGATTCGCACGATGGACTCGCTCCATTTTGTGCTGCCGTATCTCGACCAGCCCGAGCTGGCGCAGGAGTCTTGTGCCACGATCGTAGAATTGGCCCATCACCGCAAGTTGCGCGAACCGAACAAGGCGGAGTTTGACAAGGCGCTCGACGCGGTGATCGGGTTGAGCGAAAACGCCGACGTCGTCCACCGCGCGAAGCTGTACAAGGCGGGAAAGACGCTGTAGGGGAGAGGTGTTGGCGAGCGGTCGGAGGAATCGCCCTCACCCTGCCCTCTCCCGAAGGGAGAGGGGACTGTCGAAGAGATCGATCAAGAGCGTGCGTTCCATTTTTCAACATCCAACTTGAGGGAGTTCCGATGAGACTGTCACATTATCCACGATTGATTGCGGTTCTTTTCGTTGCGTTTGCATGTGGAAACGTCGTGGCGTCGGCCGAGGAGAATCCGGCGGCCGTACCGCAGTCGGGCATGGGCGCCGACTGGTGGCGTCAAAGGCACGAGAGCATGAACGAGCGGGTGAAGCAGGGGAACGTCGACCTGTTGTTCATCGGCGACTCGATTACCCATGCCTGGGAGAGCGATGGCAAAGACGTGTGGGACAAGTATTACGCCAAGCGGAACGCGGTCAATTTGGGCATCGGCGGCGACCAGACGCAACACGTTCTGTGGCGGCTGCAAAACGGGAATATCGACGGGATTTCGCCGAAGCTGGCCGTCATGATGATTGGCACGAACAACTCGGGCCACATGACGCCCGAGCAGATTGCCGGCGGCGTCGAGGCGATCACGCAATACCTTCGCGAGAAGCTGCCCGAGATGAAGATCCTGCTGCTTGGCATCTTCCCGCGCGGCGCCGACAACAACGATCGGCAGCGGCAAGTCAATGCGAAGGCTAGCGAGATTTTCTCGAAGTTGGCCGATGGGACGAACGTCTTTTATCTTGACATCGGTCCGAAGTTTTTGGACGCCGAGGGCAAGCTCAGCACCGAGACGATGCCCGACCTGCTGCACCTGACCCCGGCGAGTTATCAGATTTGGGCTGATGCGATCGAGCCGACGGTCAAGGAGTTGATGGGCGAGAAGTGATCGATTGATCGAGTCACAGTGAAGAAACAGAGTGGCGCGTTCCATTGCTGGGGCGCGCCACTCTTTTGTTTTGCGCTGTGGGAAGGAGGGAAGGCGTCACTGGTAGTTCAGCCCTCACCCTAACCCTCTCCGAAAGAGAGATGGGACACGAGATATTACTCGCCGCGGAGCTTGATGCCGAGGGTGGTGAGCTTCTCGCGGACTTCGTTCAGGCTGGTGACGCCGAAGTTCTTGCATTCGAGCAGGTCGTCGCCCGTCCGGCGGCAGAGGTCGCCGAGCGTGTTGATGGCCAAGCGGATCATGCACTTGCGGGCACGCACCGAGAGGTTCAACTCGGAGATCGGGCGGGACATCATCGCCTGCTCGTCGGCCGAGAGCACCTCGGGTTCGTAAGTTTCGACGGCCTGACGTTCCTGGGCATACTGGCCGAGCCGCAGGCCGCGGGTGGCGAGCATTTCCTTGATCTCGATCAGGCTGGTTTCGCCGAAGTTCTTGCTGCCGAGCAACTCCTGTTCGGTGCAACGGCAGAGGTCGCCGAGCGTCATGATGCCCATCTTCTGGAGGCAGTTGCGGCTTCGGACCGACAACTCGAAGTCGGTGACGGGGATCGCCATGACTTGGGTCATGCGGTCGCTCTTCTTGGCGGCGTCCTCATCGTAGTATTGTTCGTGCGAGGCCTCGGTGTCGCGGAAGAACAGCGCTGCCCGGGGGTGATCCGGATAGACGTCCAGCACGCGCTGATAGCACTGGGCGGCCTTCTCGTATTGCTCGCGGTCTTCGAAGAGCAGGCCGAGGTTGATCAACGAACCGATGTTGGCGGGCAGACGCTCGGCCGCCCGCTTGTAGAGTTCCATGGCGGTGTCGTCGTTTCCGCGGCGATCGTTTTCGAGCGCCAGGCCGAACAGGGCGCCCGGGTGATTCCGGTCGCATTCGACGGCTCGCTCGTACAGGGCGATGGCCTCGCGGGGATTGCTGCCGAGAGCGGCGACGGTGGCGGCCCGCTGGGTGAGATATTCGGCGGTTTGCTCGATCGCGCCGGAGAGGGAGTCGAGCGTGCTGAGCGCGCCGGTCGCATCGCCGGAGTAGCGCATTGCTTC
>JAEWUR010000266.1 GCA_023397045.1 Planctomycetota bacterium | reverse complement strand
GAGGTGCATCCTCTCTTAGAGGGGCTGGATAACCCGGAGGTGGGCACTTCCGCCTTGGTGCCGACCGCTCTACAATAGTTCCTTTACCGAGAGGGACCTCGACTAAGGACGCTATTCTTCCATGAGCAAGCATATTTTCGTCACCGGCGGCGTGGTCAGCTCGCTGGGCAAAGGTCTTACGAGCGCATCGATCGGCATGTTGCTCGAACAACGCGGACTTCGGGTCCGCATGCAGAAACTCGACCCCTACATCAACGTCGACCCGGGCACGATGAGCCCCTATCAGCACGGCGAAGTCTATGTGCTGGACGATGGCAGCGAGACGGACCTCGACCTGGGCCATTATGAACGATTCACCAACAGCCCGTTGAATCGCGACTCGAACTACACGACCGGGCAGATCTACCTGTCGGTCATCAACAAGGAGCGGCACGGCGAGTTCTTGGGCCAGACCGTGCAGGTGATCCCTCACATCACCAATGAGATCAAGGCCGCGCTGGCCAAGCCCGCCGGACCGGACGTGGATGTGGTCATCACCGAGATCGGCGGCACGATCGGCGACATCGAAAGCCAACCGTTCCTGGAAGCCATTCGCCAATTCTCGCTCGACGTTGGCAAAGAGAATTGTTTGTATATCCATCTGACGCTGGTGCCCTATTTGAAGGCGGCCGCCGAGTTGAAGACGAAGCCGACGCAGCATTCGGTGGGCCAGTTGCGCCAGATCGGTATTCAGCCGGACCTGTTGGTCTGCCGGACCGAGCGATCCTTGAGCCGCGAAGATCGCGCGAAGATCGCGTTGTTCTGCAACGTGTCGATCGAGGCGGTGATCGAAGAGAAGGACAAGGACTTTTCGGTCTACGAAGTGCCGCTCAGTCTGGTCGAACACGGCATGGACGAGTTGATCGTGCAGAAGCTCGGTTTGAAGGCCGGCAAGCTGAACCTCGACCATTGGCACGACCTGCTGCACCGTTTGCGGAATCCGCAGCACGAAATCAGCATCGCCGTGGTGGGCAAGTATGCCGAGCATCGCGACGCCTACAAGTCGATCTACGAGGCGATTGACCATGCCGGCGTGCATCATCGGACGACGATCCGCACGCAGCGCATCCACAGCGAAACCATCGAACGCGACGGCGCCGAGCGAGTTCTCGCCGGCGTCGACGGCATCCTGGTGCCCGGCGGATTCGGCGAGCGAGGCATCGAGGGCAAGGTCGAGGCCATCCGATTCGCCCGACAACGCGGCATTCCGTTCTTCGGCATCTGCCTCGGCATGCAATGCGCCGTGGCCGAGTTCGGCCGGTCCATCGGACTGGATCGGGCCAATTCGACCGAGTTCGACAAGGACACGCCCCATCCGGTCATCTGCCTGCTGAATGAGCAGAAGACGATCACCGACAAAGGCGGCACCATGCGGCTCGGCGCGCAACCGACCCACCTGGTCGCCGAGAGCAAAGCGGCCGCGTGCTACGGAACCCAAGAGATCTCCGAGCGGCACCGGCATCGCTACGAATTCAACAACGTGTATCGCCAGCAGTTCTCCGAAACCGGGATGCGGGTCGTCGGCACAAGCCCCGACGGTTCGCTGGTCGAGGTGGTCGAGATCCCGGACCATCCTTGGTTCGTCGGCGTGCAATATCATCCGGAGTTCAAGTCGCAGCCGACCAAACCGCACCCATTGTTCGCCGGGTTCATCCGCGCCGCGCTCGACCACCACGGAAAATAGAACCGAGATTCACGCGAGGTTTTTTCACGACGTTTTAGCGGGCGGGCTTGCCCGCCGCTACCACGGGTGGCCCCGATAGCTTGTCTATCGGGGTGCCGAAAGGCACAAGAGGAGTCGTTATTTTTCGGCAAAAAACCTTTTGTGGCTTTGCCGCCCTGATAACCGAGCTATCAGGGCCACCCCCAAGTGAACTTCGCAATTTGTGATACGAAAATTTTTTGCGACCCATTGAACGGTATTGGGGCTTGCCCGCCCCGTTCGAAATTCAGCGATTACGTTTGAATCCTTGTTGAGGCGTCTGCCATGCCCGACGAATCCCAAAACCCCGAGAAAAAACTGTACGTCGACGAGGATTGGAAAAGCCAAGTCGAGGCGGAACGCGAAGCGGCTCGACATGCCGAGGCGGCGCCGACCGCCGACAGCGCGGAACCGACCGGCGCCGCGCGCGGGCCGATGCCTCCGGCCGATCTCGTCTTTCTGATCGGAACGCTGCACCTGCAAGCCGCCATCGCCTTGGGGCTGATGCCGAATCCCGTGACCAAGAAGACCGAAGTGCAGTTGGAGCAGGCCAAGCACTCGATCGACCTGCTCTCGGTGCTTCAGCAGAAAACCGAAGGCAACCGCACGGCCGAAGAAACCAGCACGCTCGAGGCGGTGTTGAACGAGCTTCGCTGGGCGTTTATCACGGTCAGCGAGCAACGGGGCGGCAGAAACTAGCCGCTGGGCTTTTTGCCGCAACGAGATACAAAAATCCGTGCCCGATCCCCAATTCGCTCGGGCGGGCGCGTCCTGCGCCCGAGTAAGCCCCCATCCGTTGTGACTTGCAACCCCGACGAGCCTTGCCTTGGACGTCCAGTCCTTGGTTTCCGACGAGACCGGGCACGGAAGAATGCCAACTTTGGCGGCATCGGTAAATCTCAGGCCGCCAAGGGTTTGAGTGTACCGATTTTGACGATTTCATCAAGAGAATCGCGGAAAAATCGCCCCCTTGGTTCACCACCCGCCCCCGGACATCAAGTCGATCACCCCATACGCGGCCGCCGTCAGAGTTTTTGTCGGCGGTGTTCTTTTCGGCAGTGTTTTTTGGCGGCAGGCTTGCTCCGAGAGCCTCGGGATCGTAAGTTGAAGGGTTAGGAGGTACGGAGATAACCATGAAAAAGACTCTTCTGATTTCGG
>JAEWUR010000239.1 GCA_023397045.1 Planctomycetota bacterium | reverse complement strand
CTCCGGGCTGGCGGACGGATTCTCGGCTGGTTTTCCGTCGCCGGTTTCGCTTTTTTCTTGGCTGTTTTGCGTGGACTTTTCGCCGGTGCGATCGGAAGTTTGGTCTTTTTGCGCCTCCCCTGCCCTGCCCTGTTTTTCGTCCGATCTTTGCTTCGTGCCTTGTTGATCAGCGTTCGAGTTTTCTTGCGATGTTTCGCCGGGTTGTCGGCTATCGTCTTGATTGGCTTTGCCTTGTTCTTGACCGGATTTTTGGGTCGTGTCTTGTTGGTCCTGGCTTTGGCTGTCTTGTTTCTGATCGCCGGATTTCTGGTTTCCCTCGTCCCCTGCCCTGCCCTGCTCTTCGCCGGTTTTCTCGCGATTGCCTTGTTGGTTGGGATCGGCCGACTTGCTGGTCTTGTCTTGCTGTGCGTCAGGCGACTCCTTGGCACCTTGCACATTCTTCCGGCCTTGTTCTGTGTCCGCCGACGATTGCTTTTCCGATTTCGACGTATCGCCTCGTTCGGACTCGCTTCGATCGTTCAGGATTTCCTGCATCGCATCGCCCGGGGCGGCTTCGGGATCGATCCGTTGCTTCGTCTTGCCACCCTGCGATTGGTTTTGCTGTTGATCGGACGATCGCTCGCCATTTTGTTGTTGTCCGTTCTGTTGATCTGATTCACCGGACGCCGAATTGTTTGTTTCTTGACCGTTGTTCGAATCGTTCGAGGGTTTTTGGGAGCCGTTTCGTTGTCCCGATTGATTTTCCGAGGGCGATCTTGAACCGTTTTCTTGTCCGGATTGTTCTTGCGAAGACGATTGCTCCCCGTTTTCTTGCTGCTTCGACTCCTTCGACGAAGTATCCGGCGTTTTTTCTTGCGACGACTTATCTTCCGAGGACGACCCAGGCGTTTTTTCTTGCGACGGCTTACCTTCCGAAGACGAGTCAGACGTTTTTTCTTGCGACGACTCACCTTTCGAGGACGAGTCAGACGTTTTTTCTTGCGACGATTCGCCCGAGGATGGAGACTCCGCGTCTTGTTGTTGTGAAGATTGATTTTCGGGTGAGGATTGGGAGTTGTCTTGCTGGGACGATTTGCCGCCGGAGGACGACTCGGACGATTGGCCTTGCGACGAAGAGTCCGGCGAGCCGTTTTGCTGGTCGGCGTTTTGATTGTCGGACGGCGACTGTTGGTCTTGCGGCTGATGGTCGCTGTTGTCCGGCGGAGTCTGTTCTTGCGTGTTTTTGTCGCCGTTATTCTTGCCGGCGTTGTTGTCTGGGTTTTCGTTTTGCCGCGAGTCCTCGTCGTTTTGACCGTTGGCCGAGGTGTTGTCCGCGTTCTTTTCACCTTGCTCGTTGGTTTGCTGTGGTTCCGGCTCGACGACGAGGATCTGTTGTTTTTCGGTCATGGCGACGCCGGGCGTCGGCTCCCGATTGTCGCGGGCTTCGATCCAGTAGGTGACTCGATCGCCGGGTTGGAGCTTCCACTGCGACGGTTGGAATCGATACGTACCGACATATTCGCCGGAGAACGCCCGATCGGGCTTGTTCATTTCGAGGACCGGTGGGATCGGCAGCGATTTGTTGTTGCACTGCGCCAGAACCACTGCGCCGCGCAGACCAAAGTCGGGGTCTTTCGCGAGGAACTTGATGCCGAGCGATCCGTTGACCGGTACTTCCGTTTCTTGGCGTTTTGGCTCGATCCATTGGACCTCGGGCGGCATGTCGCGGATCACCTCGACGCGATGACGGATCGGTCTGGGGTTCTGGCGGCCTTCGGCGTCGGAGAAACGAAGCTGATAGGAATCGTATTCGGGCTCGGATTCATTTTTCGGGTTGAGCCGCAACGGGAAGACGCCCTCGGCCGTGCGGCCGTCGGTCGACATGCGAATGGTTCGCAAGCCGGTGCAGCCGCGGTCGATCTCGGCCGAGCCGGCGAGGATGTCGGTATTGGCCATGGCGTGGATCGTCGCTTCGGCGCCTTCGATGGCTCGCAGATCGCCGTGGCCTTGTTCCTCGATGGTTCGGTCGGGGATTCCGGTGTAGTGCGGGTAGCGATAGGTGACGCGGTCGATGACGATCGTTGGGGCGGGGACGGCGTTGATTCGATAGCGAGGGGTTCGGCAATCGCCGGCCGACACGAAGTAGGTCAGGTCTTGCTGCAATCCCGTGCTGCCCGGCGGCAGGCGGCATTGGTGACGGTATTCGCCCGAGGGCAATGTCATCGGCACGGCCTCGTCGACTGTCTGGCCGTCGGCCGTGCTGTAGATGACCATCGGCGACTCATCGTCCGCGATGCCCGACACTTCGGCCGAGATGGTGACCGACTCTTCGAGGAACGCCGTGACGTTGCCGGGCTGAACGTCGCGGATGGTGACTCGCGTCGGCGCGTCGATGGTCGACCAGGGCAACAGCACCCGGGCGGCCGATCGGATCGGGTTCTTCGGCGATGCGACCAGGTACAAACAGAAGACGGCGACGACGCCCGTCAGGATGAAACCGAGTCGGATGACGCGCGAGCGATCGACGGCGACATCGAGTTCGACGTTGGCCAACTCGTCGGCGGCCTGGTGTTCCATCGCCTGGTAGACCATCGGCGCGACGGTTTGGCGATGACGGCGAAACAGCAGGAAATTGACCAAGCTGTTTTTCAGGGATGGCCGGCTTTGCTCGATCGTGGCCGCGGCGTACAGCGGGTTGATGCGATGCAGGATGGGCGGCACCAATCGGAGCACGAAAAAGGCACCGACCGCGCCGACGAGCAACAGCCAAAGGAGGAAACGGCCCCAAAAACCGAGTCCGCCGACGATCAACCAATGGTCGATCACCGCCGCGGCCAGCAGGTAGACGAGGGCGCCGATGGCCAGGGTCATGAGCCCGTCGGCGATGTCGACCCCTTTGACGTGGCGGCCCGTCTGCTCGATCCGGCGTTGGATCAGCAGTTCGGAGTCGCTTGGCGCGGAGGCGATCGGCGTGGCGACTGGCAGCGATGGGGGGGTGTCGGTTCCGCTCGACATGGCATTCAATTCCCAAAAGGAACTTCACATACTGTATTATAGTTGCAATGCTCACCTGTGCGATAACATTTCATGGCGAACCATCAGAATCTTAGATAGGGGAACTACTTATGAGCGTCATGGATTGGTTGCGAAAACTTGGAATCCTGCGGTTTGGCGCCGAGAAAGCCGTGTATCACAACGCGAAAGAGCGGCCGCTGAGCTTCCAGATGGACGGCGTTTTCGATTCGAAAAAGGACGTGATCGATCTGAACCGGAAGTCCGGGAAGACGCCCGAGTCCGGCGAGCCGAAGGGCTGAGGGGCGAGAATCGATTCGTCGGCCGTTCGTGTCGAATGGCCGACAGAACATTGAAGTCTCCCCAACAATCTTGGCACTTATGTCCTTTTCGTCTGAACCGGTCGAGTTGACGGTCGAAGCGGCGGCAGCCGGCCACCGGTTGGACGCCTTCCTGGCCAGCCGATTTCCGGAATATAGCCGGGTTCATCTTCGGCGAACGATCTCGGCGGGCGGCGTGACCGTCGATGGTCGCGGGGGAAAACCGGCGTATCGCCTGAAACCGGGGCAGAAGATCGTCTTTTCGCCGCCGGAGATTCCGCGCGAAGCGCCCCGGCCCGAGAATATCCCGCTGGAGGTGCTTTTCGAGGACGAGGACGTGGTGGTGGTGAACAAGCCGCCTGGCATGGTGGTGCATCCGGCGCGAGGACACTGGTCGGGCACGTTGGCTAGCGCGTTGCAGTTTCATTTTGGTCCGACGTTGAGCGCTACCGGGGGGGCGAGTCGTCCCGGCATCGTCCACCGGCTGGATCGCGACACGAGCGGCGTGATTCTCGTTGCCCGGAATGACCGGGCGCATTCGGTGCTGGCCAAGCAGTTTGCCGCTCGTTCGATCGAGAAGGAGTATTTTGCACTGGTTGCGGGCGTTCCGGAGCGCGATCGCGACATGATCGATTGTCCGATCGGATTCCACCCGCGCATTCGCGAGATGATGGCGGTGCGCCGCGATCACCCGGAGAGCCGACCGGCGCAGACGTTTTATGAAGTGCAGGAGCGTTTTGACGGTTTCGCGTCGGTCAAGGCACTGCCGAAAACGGGCCGAACGCATCAAATTCGGGTCCATTTGCACCATATCGGCTGTCCGGTGCTGTGCGATCGGCAATACGGCGGCCGAAGCCGTATCACGCTGGGCGAATTGCGGCGGGACCCATCGGACGAGACGGTACTGCTGGAGCGCCAGGCCCTTCATGCTCGGCGGCTTCGTTTTGTCCACCCGTCGACTGGCAAATCGATCGAAATCGAGGCGCCATTGCCCGACGACATTGCAGCCACGCTTTGCGGTCTTCGCGAGTATCGCTCGGTCAAGAAACCGCGCGACGGCCAGTAAATTATTGTATGCTGGTAATGGTCGCGAAACGGCGAGCGGCATGCTGGGGCGTCGAAGGCCGGAGCTGCGGCGTCTGTCGCTCCTTTGGGGGGATTGTGGTGCCTGAGAAACCGGGGGAGCCGAGCGAGCTTGCGTCGAGCGTTTTCGGCCCCCGCGATTGGGTGTTGGGGTGACATTTTTGTCGAAAAAATAAGTGGTTTTCACACCCTTGATTTGTATGACTAAATCGTGTTACGATAGATGAAATTGCTGCTTTTCGATTGACCTTGACCCACTAGGAACAAGATCACATGTCTCCATCCGCGGAAGGTTCTTGTTGTACCGCATGCCAGGAAGCGACGGAGGAACAGCTCCT
>JAEWUR010000203.1 GCA_023397045.1 Planctomycetota bacterium | reverse complement strand
CGCAAGATGTGCAATGGGACAACGGGGCTCCGATGCCCAATTCGCTCGGCGAGTTTGCCCAGATGGGCGGAATGGGGCCGCCGCCGGACGGTATGCCTGGCCCCGACGGCCCAAGGGACGACCGTATGGGGCCGCCACCGCCGCCGCACATCGGTCCGCCGCAAGGTGAACGAGGTCATGGAATGCGAGGACCTGGCGGAATGGGAATGCCAATGGGCGGGATGCCCGGTGGTATGCCCGGCATGATGGGACCCAGTCGGGTATGTTTCGATCCGGAGATGGGAAGTCTGCTCGACAAGGATCGGGAGCTCGATGATCAAGCCCGCGAGTTGAGCATGAAGTATCAGCGCGGCTCGGATGCCGACAAGGAGAAGGTCAAGGCGGAACTTGAAGAGACCGTCACCAAGCAGTTCGACGTTCGCCAAGAACGCCGCAAGCTCGAACTGAAGCGGCTCGAGACGCAACTGGAAAAACTCCGCGAGGCCGTCGACAAGCGCGAGGCAGCGAAGAAGACGCTCATCGACAAGCGAGTTTCGGAATTGCTCGGAACGTCGGATGAAATCGAGTTCTGACGATCACCGTTTCCCCTCTCCCGCGAGTGGGAGAGGGGTGACGGGGTGGCTGTCCGTGTCGTCAAACGAATGCCGGAAGCCCAAGGAAATCCAGGGTCTTGCGGCTCTTCTTGCGCCGGTTTCACGGCGAGGCAATTGGTATTCACTATCGGGCAATGCCGAAATTGAGTGCCATGCCCATCAGGCCGAGGTCGTCCCGATGGAGCAACATTTGGGTGGCGTTGGACCATAGTTGCCCCTCCCATACGCATTGGGCAAAGCCGGTGACGCCGTAGCCGAGTTCTCGTGAATACTCCGCGCCGAGTTGAACTTCGCCGACGCCGACGGTGATGTCGGAACCGCTAGCTTCGTCTGCGAGTGTCTCGAACCACCTGCCGTTGCCGAACAGCAGCGCTCCGCGGGCGTTGGCGACCAGCGAAAACCCGGAGGACGCGATGGGACGTTTGAGTTCGACAAAAGCGGTCGGCCCGACGCCTTCAAAACGGCTTCCGAACGAATCCACGAATTCGATCGTCGTCGATCGCTTGACGCCGCCGGCACGGATGCCCGCTCCGCCATTCAAATCCCAATAGCCGAGGTGAAGCTGCTGCATGAAGTCGAGATCGATCGCGTAGACATCGAGGTAGTTGCGTCCCACGCTTAGGCCTTCACCTTCGCCAAACGTGCCCGTTCCCGCGGTCAGGTCATGTTGGTGCTGGAACCAGCGGCTTCGAACGCCGAAGCCCGATGGACCGACGTACCCGAACCACACACGAGGGCTGACCTCGAAATTGTTGCCGGGCGCCACCGAATCGCCGGAAAGCTCCTCCTGGACCATCTGGTCGTAGGAGTTGCCATAGGCTTTGAGAAAGAGCACGTCGAACCCGCCCACCAAACGGCCGCTGGCGGAAGTCAATTCCTGAGCCGTTGCCGGCCCTGTTAAGATCATGCACGCTACAATGACGATTGAAAGAACGCGAGTACGCTCCATGACAGTCCCCCCCCTGTGTTTTATTGCCGTGAGCCTCATAACGAGGTCCAGAAACCGTTCCCAGGGACTGCCTCTGCTGCCCGCGGTGAACGACGGCCGGGCCGTATATACGTTTCGTATCTTGTGGTCAGCAGGCCCCAGGTTGATTGACCGGAATCGGTTCTTCTCTGTAACTTGCGCAGCTTCCGAGTGCCGTAAGGTCCCTGCTCCTTCGGCTCGACCGCGAATGCGGCAAACTAGGACGAGATAAGCGGTTGAAGCGATGGTGCGGGACAGAGGTTCAGAATTCTGCACTACCCGGCGTGCGAGGGAAGGGGATCACGTCGCGGATATTTTGCATCCCGGTGATAAACAGCAGGATTCGCTCGAGCCCAAGTCCGAACCCAGCGTGGGGTACCGTGCCGAAACGGCGCAGGTCGACGTACCACCAGTAGCTCGCCGGGTCGAGCCCCTGTTCTTTCATGCGGCTTTCGAGCACGTCGAGCCGCTCCTCGCGTTGGCTGCCGCCGATGATCTCGCCGACCTTCGGCACCAACACGTCCATCGCGCGGACGGTCCGCCCATCGTCGTTCAGACGCATATAAAACGGCTTGATGGTCCGCGGATAGTCGTAGAGGATGACCGGTTGCCCAAAATGTTTCTCGGTGAGGTAGCGTTCGTGTTCGGCTTGAAGGTCGTTGCCCCAGCCGGTTGGAAATTCGAACGTCTCGCCCGATTTTTCGAGAATTTCGACCGCCTCGGTATACGAAACTCGCAAGAATTCGCTCCCGACGACGTGCCGGAGCGTCTCGAGAACGCTCTTGTCGATCCGATCGTTGAAGAATTGCATGTCCTCGTCGCATTTTTCGAGCACGTCGCGAAAGATTCGCTTCAGAAGCCCTTCGGCCAGTTGCATATCGCCCCAGAGGTCGCAGAAGGCCACCTCCGGCTCGACCATCCAGAACTCGGCCAGATGTCGCGGGGTGTTGCAGTTTTCGGCGCGGAACGTTGGGCCAAAGGTGTACGTCCTTCCCAGGCCGCACGCATAGGTCTCGGCTTCGAGCTGCCCGCTGACGGTCAGATAGGCCGGCCGATCGAAGAAGTCGAGCGTGTAATCGACCTCCCCAACGCCTCCCTTCACACCCTTTACGCTTTTCACACCCTTCACACCTTTCTCACCTTCCATCAGCGTTGTAACCTGGAACATCGCGCCGGCGCCTTCGCAATCGCTGGCCGTGATGATTGGCGTGTGAACGTACAAGAAGCCTTGCTCTTGGAAGAA
>JAEWUR010000172.1 GCA_023397045.1 Planctomycetota bacterium | reverse complement strand
GCCCGTGGCGCAGAACACGCAGCCCATCGCACAGCCGACTTGCGTGCTGATGCAGGCGGTGCAGTGTTGTTTGTCGTCGCGGAGCAGGACGCATTCGATGCGTTGGCCGTCGTGCAGTTCGAGCAGGAGTTTTTCGGATCCGTCGGCGGCCGCGTGGTGTTTGGCGACGCGCGTGGTCCAGAGTTGGAGTTCATCGGCAAGCTGCGTGCGCAGGTCGGCGGGCAGGTCGGTCATGACGTCGAACGAGGCGGCCCGTTTTTGGAAGAGCCATTTGTGGACTTGGCCGGCGCGATAGCCGGGCAGGTCGTGCTGGACGAACCAGTCGCGGAGCCATGCGGCAGGATGTTCGAGGAGCGGCGTCATACGCGGAGGGCCAAGGGCTTTAGTCCGGTTACTTGGGTGGGGATGCCGATGAACTTGTCGGCCGAGGCGATGCACAGGGTTCGGAAGTCGGGTCCGCCGAAGCAGCAGTTGGCGGCGTGGAGGTCGATCCGGCCGAGGAAGGCGCCGGTGCGTTGAAAGATTTTGAGTCCGGCCTTTCCGCAACCGACATAGAGATTGTCGTGTTCGTCGAGCGTTAGGCCGTCGGGATTGGCTTCGAGGCGATCGATCCAGATGCGTTCGTTGCTCAACTGGCCGGGGCCGTGAACATCGTAGCGATAGATTCGCTGGCCTCGGGCGTCGGCGACGTAGAGCGTTCGGTCGTCGGCGGACAGGAGCACGCCGTTCGGTTTGAAGCAGACGGTGGAGACGCGCGTAACGCGGCGTTCGGCCGAGCAGTAGTAGACGTCCTGCTTCATGACGGTGGGCTGGCCGTGGTGCTGATAGTTGGGATCGGAGAAGTAGAAGCCGTTGTGGAAATCGACGGCCAGATCGTTCGGTTCGTTGAAGTGTTGTCCGTCGATTTGGTCGCAGAGGACGCGTTTATTTTTCGTGTGGACGTCGTAGGCCACGATGCGGTAGGCGGCGCCTTCGCAGACGTACAGGGCGCCGCGCGAGTTGAACATCATGCCGATCGCGTCGACGCTGTCGTCGGCGAACCGTTCGACCGGCCGGCCGTACTCCCAGCGATAGATGGAGTTGTTTTTTCCATCGGAGAAGTAGACGACGCCGTGGCGTTCGGCGGCCGGGCCTTCGGTGAATCCGTAGCCTTGGCCGAGCGTTTCGGGCTGCGCGTCGGGCGTGAGAATATCGTTGAGCGTCATGGTCGCATGAAGGATAGCGGAACGCGGCGGGTCTGGCAATCGGGGAATCCGGATCGTGGAGTTTGTCGATCGTGCGGAGGGGTCTTTTTCGTCCGGTTGGGCAAGCTGTTCCGACGGTTCGGATATCAACGGCGTCATGGGTCGCATTGCCGGAGTCTCCGCGTAAATTTCCGCAATCCGGTCGCCTTAGGCTGCCGAAATGAGTGCTGGAGACGGTCATGCCACGACGATTTGCCTTCTTGTACGTCCTGTTTCTGATGGCGTCGGCGGCTTGCGCCTTTGGGGAGAGCGCCGGTTCCGATTCTTACCCATTTCGGGCGTTTGGTTCGACGTCGCCCTATTCGGTATCGGCGATCGACTATTTTTGGTTCGATTCGGCGCGCGGCCGACAAGTGCCGGTGCGGATCTACTATCCGACGGGCGGAGACGCCGAGCACGAGGCGTCGCGATTCCCGGTCGTTATTTTTTCGACGGGTCTGGGTCGCTCGCGCGACGATTGCGCGTATCTCGGGCGGCACTGGGCGCGTTGCGGCTATGTGTCGGTACACGTTCAGCACATTGGCAGCGACAAAGAGGTGCAGGAAGGCAGCCTTCGGCCGCGCAAGGAATTGCAGAAGGCGTTCTATGCGCCGCAAAACATTCGCAATCGGCCGATGGATTTGATTTTCGTGATCGATCGGCTCGATTCGATGCAGAAAGAGGGCATCAGGCCGGCCGATCGATGCGATATGACGCGAATCGGCGTGGCGGGGCACGATTTCGGCGCGCAGACGGTGCTGGCGTTGGCGGGGCAGGTGTTGCCGGGCAATCTTGCATTTGACGAGCCTCGCATCAAGGCGGTCGTGGCGATCAGTCCACCGGTTCCGCTGGGGCAGGTCCCGTTGGATCTGGCCTACGGCGACATTCTGCGACCGTGCCTTTACATTACGGGCACGGCGGACAACAGCATCGTCGGGACCACGCAAGCGCCGCAGCGGCGATTGCCGTTCGATCATGCATCGGGCGTCGATCAGTATTTGATTACGCTCAAGGGCGCGGACCACATGAGCTATGCGGGCCATCTTCGGGCGGCCAACGGGGCGAACGACGGCATGTATCAGCGGAAGATCGCGGAATCGACGGCCGTCTATTGGGATGCCTACCTGAAGGGCGACTCGGCCGCGAAGGCATGGCTGAGCGGTTCACCGGTCGAGGATCGATTGGGGTCGATCGGTTGGATCGAACGAAAGCCGGGCGGCGAGCAGCAGGTCACGGCCGAGAAGGCATCAGAACGACTTGTCGAAAAGTAGGCAGAGGACGTCGAGCGCCTGGATCGCGCGTGTGGGATCGCGGATCTCTCCGCCTTGGGCGCATTCGGACCAGATCGAGAGCGCGAATCGGAGGTATTGTTCGCGCGATTCGGCCAGCATGACGTCGCCGATTTCTTCGACGAGCTTGGGCCAGGTCTCGCGAAGTTGGCTCAAGGATTCTGTTTTGCCGGAGATGGCCTCGTAGACCAGATCGTCGAGGAATTCGAGTTTTTCGACGATTTCGGGCGAGGTTTGGGTGGTGTGTTCGACGCTTGGAGCGGCGGAGATGGCCGTTGCGGCGGCGAGCATGCTTTTTTCGAACCGCTGGTGTGCGGCATGCGCGCGTTGTGACAATCGAGTCAGCGCGTCGGCGTTCGGCTCGCAGGCGTCGATTCCGGAGGCGTCCAACTCTTCGAGCAGTTGGAGTCCGAGTGCCGGCAGATCGGCGAGCGAAAGGTCGGCTCGCCGTTTTGACAGTTCGGAGGCGAGGAAGGAGATTTGTCCGGTGGCGAGGACGCGTTCGACGAGCGCGGCCCAACCGTCGAGCGGCACGGCGCCGGTCATGGCGCCTTTGCCCAATTGCAACACGGTTACGTTGGAATAGGTGGCCACCCAGAGTCGTTCGGCGGGATCGTCGGAGAGCGAGACGAGCCGGTAGGGACGCCACGGGGAGAAACGCAAACCGGTGGAGAAGGAGAACTCGAGGCGACACTCGGGCGGCAGGCAGCTAAACAGTCCGGCCATCAGTGTGGCCGGGTCGGTTGCGCCGCCGAGAGCCAGGCAAACGCTGTTGCACGCCCGCTGGACCAAAGCGGCCATCTGTTCCGGCCCCGGGTCTTTCGCCAACTGGTGCAACAGCGTTTGCTGGACGGCCGCGGCGTCTTCGGGGAGGCCGAACGGCTGGAGCGATGTGGGTATATCGTGCGGCTTTTGCCAGAGCGCGCGTTGCGTTGCGCTTTGGATAATTGCGAAGGGATTGTTGCCGACCTGCGTCATGACGTCGAGCGGCACGATGAGGCAATGGGTGTGTACGCGGCGTCCGCCGCCGCGTTCCCAGCCGGCGGGAGTGCTTCGGGAGATGCAGAAGGAGCCGCTTGGGAGCGGATGGAAATTGAAACTTTGGGCGGCATCGCCCGCGTCGTGCATGGCGTCGCGCGTGGGTTCCCAGGCCATCAGTTCACCGGCGTCGGCGTCGCGGACGCCGGCGCTTCGGGCGACGACGCGGTATTCGGCGCCGAGGTCCGTTTCGGTGGATGCGAAGATGGCTTGCTCGATCGGGTTCATGCGTTTTCCGGGACTTCGTCTTTCTTATTGGAGCCGACCAGTTGGGCGACGATGGCCGAAAGCTGGTGGAGCTGGTTTTTGAGCGCGTCGGTTTCCGCCTGTTTGTCGCCTCGCTGCCGGGCCAACTCTTGAACGAGCAATTCACTGGTCCAGTGGCTCAACTGATCGAACGTATCCGAAACGAATGCCCTCAGCTCGTTCGGATAGGCTTCGATTTCGGCGAGGACCTTTCTGGCGCACTCCCAGCGCTCTTGAGGATCGGATGCGAGAGACATAGGAGACTCGAATTGGTGATAAGAGGAACCTTACCAAGCTTAGGTCGGAATTCGTCTTGGAGCAAACGACGCATTTCGCAGGGCTTTTTGGGGGGAATGATGTTGATTTTTGGCAACATTCATGCTCGTCCGGCGGGCAGTTCTATCAACGGACGGTCCAATCAGGTACATTGGAGGGCGAGGTAGCCATGAACGAATACATTCAAGTCGTTACGACGGTCGAGCATCGCGAGGATGGTCGGCGGATTGCGCGCGAGTTGGTCGAGCGGCGTTTAGCGGCCTGCGTTCAGATTGTCGGGCCGATCGAGAGCATGTATCGGTGGGAGGGGAAGGTCGAGACGGCCGAGGAATGGCAGTGCTTGGTTAAGACGCGTCGCGATCTGTACGACGCGGTCGAGCAGGCGATTCGCGGTTTGCATCCGTATCGCGTGCCGGAGATTCTGGCCATCTCGGTGTCGGCTGGCAGCGTTGACTATCTCGGTTGGCTTGATGGGGAGGTTATTGACATTCGTGGGAGTCGTTGAACGCTAATCGTCGCTGATCGACGCAAATCCGTGCAATTGGTGCGTATTTCTCATGCCGCTAGGATTTGTGTTATGCTGAAGCATAACCTACGATCTCTCGAGTGATTATCCACCACGGCGGGCAAGCCCGCCCGCTACACGGGATCTCACAGCGTCTGATTAGGGCAAGCCCGCCCGCTACACGGGATCTCACAGCGCCTGATTCAACGGTATTGACCCCATCAGGGGACGTGTGGGATAGGCTGCATCTGTTCTGTCGCGACTTCTTATCGAGCGGATTGCCAGGGGGCGAAGACGAAAAGGGCTCCGCAGGCGATCAGGGCGAAGCCGAGCAGGTAGTTCCATTTCAGCGGTTCTTTGAGGTAGAAGACCGCGAAGATGCAGAAGACGCCGAGTGTGACGATTTCTTGGATGGTTTTGAGTTGCGCAGCGGAGATGCCGGCATTGTGGCCGATTCGATTGGCGGGCACCTGGAAACAATACTCGATCAGCGCGATCATCCAACTGACGAGGATGGCGAGCCAAAGAGCGGACTGTTTATGGCGCAGATGCCCGTACCAGGCGAATGTCATGAAGACATTGGAAACGGTCAGGAGCGTGAGAGTCGCCAGCCACATGATCGGATGAGGCTACTCCTCGATCACTTCCTTGACGAGTTGGACGAAGTGGGGAGTTTTTTGTGATTCGGTCAGCTCGGCGGCCTTTTTGTCGGCCTCGTCTCGTTTGCTGAATTCGAAGAGGGAAATTCGCCGCAAGGACTGGTTGAAGACCCCCCAGAAAGCTTTGAGTCGGACCTCTTTGACGACTTTGGCCCGGCTTTTTCGTTTGACCGGCGCTTTTTTGACGGCGGCTTTCTTGGTAGTGCCGCTTCGCTCCGCCGCGTCGGCCTCTTCTCGCAACTCTTTGCGGTTTAATATCTTACGCGCCATAGTTTTCCCTCGGGAGGGTTAGGAAGCCATAAAAGTCCCATTATAATCAATTTCGTTGCGACCTGCCATATCTACTGCAAACCGGTTGCGAGGCAGAGGCCGATTCGGCAGGCGCGGCGGAATTCGGCGCGGTCGAGCCGCTCGGCGGTTGTGTGGCCGTTTTCCTGGCCGCAGCCGAGTGAAACGGTCGGGATTCCCCGGGCCGTGAGCCAGTTGGCGTCGAGACCGCCGTGGGAGATTGCCAGGATTGGGTTGCCGTCGTAGCGTCGGACCGCGGCGCAGGCGGCCGTGACCGAGGGATCGTCGTCGGCAAGTCGGAATGCTTCGTAGTCGAGGTGGCCGTCGATGTCGACGGTGCCGGGAGTTCCGTCGAGGTTGCGGACGTCTTGGGCGGCCCGATGAAACGCTTGCTCGATGGCGTCGACGATCTTATGGCGAAAGGCGGGATCGTGGCTGCGTGCTTCGGCCCGCAGGACGACCTCGGGGGTGACGACATTGGTTGCGTCGCCGCCCTGGATGACGCCGATGTTGCTTGTTCCTTGGCAACGTCCTTTGACGATTCGGCCGTGCCAGCCGTCGTCGTGCAGTCGGGCGATGGCGAGGGCCGCGATGGTGATTGCGCTGACGCCTTTGTCGGGGGCGACGCCGGCGTGGCTGGCGATGCCGTGGATGCGGATCTGCATTCGATAGCCGCCGGTTGCGCCGATGGTTACTTTTTCGGTGGATCCGCCGTCGAAATTGAACGCCAACTGGGGTTTGCCGAGCATCGACAGTCGGGCGTAGCGGGCGCCGTATAGGCCGAGTTCTTCCTGAACGGTCCAAAGGAAGCACAGGGGCGGATGGGGCAGTCCGAGGCGCAGGATTTCGAGCGCGGTTGCGAGGAGGACGGCCGAGCCCGCCCTATCGTCGGCGCCGAGGGCGGTGCGTTTGTCGGCGGGGACGATGTAGCGTCCTCGCACGACGGGCCGCGCGCCTTCGCACAGCGGGACGGTATCGGCATGGGCCGAGAGCAGGCGGCGTTTTCCTGGCAGGGTGCCGGGCAAGCGAAGCACGAGGTTTCCGACGTCGCCCTGTTTCGGGCTGGTTCGCGGGGGCTTGTCGATGGCGATGGAGCCCTGCGGCGCCCCGGCGCGGCGGAGGCGTCGCTCGATGTAGCGAATGATTTTTCCTTCTCGGCCGCTGACGCCGGGTATTTTCAACAGTTCGAGGAGGAGCGATTCGGCGTTTTTCAGAAAAGAGTTGTTCATTGCGAGGGATTCCGGGCCGAGGTCTTGCGTAACGTGGCAAATCACCTATTCTAAATAACCTTTCGCGATTCTGGGAGTCGGGAAATCCGCCGCCACCCTTCGGGAGGCGGCTCCAAGCCAGCGCAAAAACTCCCAGGATCACGCAAGCCTATTTAGCAGAATTCCCGTGGCTTGGGTCTCGTCTCGATTGGGAACGAGAGGCGAGGAACGACGTTTTTTGGTGCAGCGCCCTCACCCTAGCCCTCTCCCGGAGGGAGAGGGGACCCGGCAGGGCTGTCGCACACTAACTTGCTTTCAGGCCAATGACTTGCGCGAGGAAATCGACATTCCAGCCGGCCATTCGCCGCTTCATGGCGATGCTCTCTTTGTACGTGTGTTGTTTCAGCAGCGAGATTGCGAAACGTTTGAGCCACGATAGGTTGTCGGCCGCATGGCGGTTTCGGACGCGACACTCATCCTCCCGGAACGTCACGTCAAGACACCAATGGAGCGAGTTTTCAATATGCCAGTGTCCACGGACCGCCTGGGCAAAACGCTTGACATCAATCTCCAGTGAACTGATGTAATACCGGGTATCCAAAGTGCGTTTGCCTTGCTGCTCACTGCATCGGATGGCCACGCCCACACTTCGGAAACCCTTCCAGGGAAACTTCGCAAGAGATTCGGAAAGCGGCAACTGATAGTAGGTCAACGTGTCGATACGGCCGTGGCCCTTCACGACCTCCTGGTGGCGATGCGACTTCGATTCATGAGATTCCTCGAATCGAATCTTCTCCACGTAGTGTTGAACGGCTTCGTGAAGCTTGGTCTGATTGCCTTTCAACGCCAGCACGTAATCTCCGCCGCCGAGGAGAATGTCCCGAGCGATGGCTCGCTGGCAACCTTGCGCATCGATGGTGACCATTGTCTTGCGAATGTCGATTTGCTCCAAAAGCTCGGGAATTGCCGTGATTTCGTTCGATTTTTCCGAAGTGGCCAACTGGCCCAAGCTGATCCCGCCACGAAATGCCCACGCGCTGACCATGTGCAAGGGGCCCAGGCAACGGCGACGGTCGTGTGAACGTCTCATTGTCTTTCCGTCGATCGCGACAATCTCGGGCTCATCATCGTTCCCATCCGACTTGCCTCGGATCGCGGCAATCCAACGCTGGAAACAATTTTGAAACGCCTCGGGACGCAACAAGGCCAACACCCGGCCGATGGTATCATGGGATGGGACGCCATGAGGAAGTTCCAAACGCTTGCCCAACCATTCCTTCTGGGCCGCCGCCCAGACCGCAATGGCTTTGGGCCCGTCCGCGCCGGCCAGAACGGCGAGAATGCAAATGACGACGA
>JAEWUR010000080.1 GCA_023397045.1 Planctomycetota bacterium | reverse complement strand
CCCCGTTGCGGCCTCTCGCTTTTCATAGCCGGCAATCTCGTTGTTGATCTCGTCGGTGTCCTTCCGCTTCTTGCATTTCACGTGAATCAACAGCGGCAGATTGTGAAGATCAACGGAGTCGTTCGGCGTCATTACGCCGACCGCACGGCATAGCGCTGACAAATCGGCCTGCGCGATTTTCATCGCGATGGAACTGGGGTTTTCAAGATTGAGCCTTGCCCAGACTTGGCGATTCTTGAACTCGCCCTCGATGATCGTGAAGGCAAGTTCTAAGAAGCGACCGTTGGATGCCTTGTTGGGCTTCATCTCCGAGGCGGTGATCATCGCCAAGTATTTCCCGGCGGGGATCGCCTCATGTGGTTTCGCAGGCTCCACTTTGTTTGCGTCAAAGCCACGTAAATCAGCCATTTTTCACTTCTCCTTGCGTTTGAGGTTGGTTGGTGTTGGGATCCGATTGTTGAAACAGACCGGCCGCCAAGGCGTCCCAGTTTAGGGGCAACTCGGTCGGAAGGTCATAACGGTTCTTTGCGATGCACGAAGGCCCACCGACGCAACGCAGAATGCGTTCACCGCCGTCCTTGCCCACGGCCGTAGCAGTGGTTCGCGTTCGATTGAAAGCAGTCGTTTCGGTCCGGGTCGCCATCCGGCTCGTGGCGAAGAGCACGGCGTCGCTCCATTCGCAGAGCAATGCCGAAGCGTGCTTATTCAATCGCGGCGAATAGCGATCGTAGGCCGACTCTTCCGGATCTTCGAACCGCTCGATCTTGGAGTGCGCGAGGACGATCGTCATCATGTTCTTCTCCGTGCGAAGCTTGGTGAGCAGATCGATAATCTCTCGCCAGTAGGTAAGGGCATGCACATAGCCCTTCCCGTAGCCCCCATCGACCTTTTCGATCGACGAGACGCCGTAGGCCTTGCAAAGCTCGTCCCAGATCAAACGCTCCAACCAGTCGGCGGAGTCAATGACGACGGTCTGGAAATCATGCGGCTCGTGAAGCAGGGCCTTCAGCGCTGCGACGACCTCGGGATAGGAATTCAATGGGATATGCGGGCAGGCGTTAAGGCCCAATCCCCGTTCGATGTCGAGGAAGACAACGCCTGGTGCACAGGCGGCAAGGGTCGTTTTGCCGACGCCCTCCCGTCCATAGATAAACAGCCGCGGCGCCATGAGTACAACCGTCATGACCACTGCTTTAATGAGGTCCATCAATGTGATCCTTTCCAATTGCAGGTGAACAAAATGAGTTGAAAAATCGGATGCGCACGGACGGTGGGCTGCAACCGTTTCGGTTTCCTGCTCGCGCCAAACGCGTCCGTGCGTCTCCGACCGTAGGGTGCCGTCAGATGGCGAAAAACGTCCTTCGTTCCTCGTAGCCGGTCGGCCAGTGGTCGGAGGAAATGCATCCCTTCAGGCGTTCGATCGCCGCCTCGTTCTCCTTCTGGGCTTGCACGAGAGAGTCCTCATCGATTCGCCAGACACCGCTGCGAAAGGGCTCGGACTTTTCCACCGCCAACAGATGCATCGAAGGCATGGTCTCGGTCGCCTGGCGAAGGACGGCGCGGTAGAAGGCAAGTTGGTGGACGTAACCATAGCGACGAGCATCCGCCTCGAAGTAGTCGAGGTTATCACAGCTCTTCAGGTCCACGATCTCGTGCGGACCCGAGCGATACCAATCCATGCGGATCTGAACCGGCATGCCGCAGTATTCCGAGCGTACGACGCCTTCTGCAACGCCTTCGGAAAGCAGTTCGACGGCCTCCTCATGCGCCCAGACGCCTTCGGCCATGTTTTCGATCAGGTCAAACTGCTGGATCGTCAGCACCGGCCGGCCCTGGGCCGCGGCCCACTCGGCATAGGCCTTCGTGGTCGTACCGTAGAAATCGCCGGTCTTCGGATTGATCGGGCCGCCGACGGCATATTCCCGTTCAAACACATCGCGACCTTCGAGCACCAGCGTGTGCAATGCCCTTCCGACGAGGTAAGCCGGCCGGTCAACGTCGGGAACCAAGCCAAGCTTCTTCTTGTGATGAAGCAGCGGGCAACGCCGAAAATCAGCCAGTTGATGGCTGGTCAGGTGCAATCTGGACTTCGCATGATACTCTGCGAACGGTTCGCGGATGAGGAATGACAAATCGCGAAGGGCTGTGTTTGGATTGTCCTCGGCCACAGGTGTGATACACATGGTGAAAAACCTTTCATCGAGTCTTGTTTGCGTCATGCAATGGGTCCCTACTTATGTATTTACTCCGCTCGAAGGAAAGTTGTACACGTTTTTTTTCGTGGTAGACGTTCATGCCGAGTTCTTTGAAGCGAGTTCGCAATCTGTAAATCATTTGGTAGATTGCAGTTCTTGCTGAGATCGATGCTCGCGAGATTTCTGCGATCGAAAGATACTTCATGTCTTCGCAGAGACACCGCTGTTGGGTGGACAGCGTCGATAGCACAGTGGACATGTCGATCTTCAAACTGAGCAGGTCGAGCGTCGAAAGAGCGGCCTCTCCGGTCCGTCGATGATGAACATGCTCGTCGAGCAACATCGCCTTGGTGACCACCTCGTCATCGTCAGTTCGACACAGCACGTCGAGTGAGCGGCCTGACTGAAAGGTCCGATGCGTGGCCGTCCGTCGCTCGCGGAGAATCATCGCCACCTTGTGGTTCAGCACGCGGTCGATGAACGTCCCGGCGCTCGCCCGGCCCGCCTCGAACTTCGGCCACCGTTCCAGCAGATCGAGCCAAAGCTCCTGTTCGATGTCGGGCCGGTCGGAATTGGTCAGCCCCGCCTTGCCCACCACCTGCCGGGCCTTGGAGCGGATCCGTCGCTTGAGGTCGGGCGTAATTTCGAGT
>JAEWUR010000692.1 GCA_023397045.1 Planctomycetota bacterium | reverse complement strand
CCCTCGACGCATTGGCCCAACATTACGGCGAGTTCCTCCAGCAACAATCGCCCGCGTGGAACGACGTCTGCTACACCGCCTCGGTCCGTCGTGGGCATCACGACTGCCGCTTGGCCATTTTGGCCGAGTCGACTCGCCAGGCCGTCGAATCGCTGCAACAATTCCTCGCCAATCCCGAGACGCAGGGCTCCAACCTTTTCGTCGGTCGTAAACCCTACGGACGACCGTTAAAAACGGCCTTCTTCTTCGCCGACGACCTCGAAGCATGGAAACCCTTCGTTCGCCAACTCGTCCAAAACGTCCCGGGATTCTCCGCCGAACTGCAAAAAACAATCGGCCGCGCGCCCGAAGAGTTTTTGATCGACATAACGCACGAAAGCGGTCCGAACAATCCCCAGGCCGCGCTTCTGGCACTGCAATTGGCGTCGACCGCATGGTGGCGTGAATTGGGAATCCTACCCGACGCAGTTCTCGGCCGAGGCGTCGGCGAATTGGCCGCCGCCTGCGCCGCCGGCGTTCTCGACGCTAAAAATGCCCTGCATTTCGTCGAAAACCGTGGCCGCGCGAACGGCACGTCGATGAAAGGTCGGCCGGCCGCCCTGCCGCTGCTGTCGGCCGTCGATGGAAAAGCCCACCCAGGCTCCGACCTCGACATCGCGCACTGGCAAACCTGCCTGCGAGGCGCCGCCGACGGAATCGATGAAGCACTTCGCACGCTCGACGCCAAAAACATCGACGCCTGCATCGAGATCGGACCCAAGAATCTCGACGCCGCGCCATTCCACACCGTCCCAACGCTGTGCAGTTCGCCCGACGGCGACACCGACATCTTGACCGCAATCGGAACGCTCTATGCCGCTGGCGCCGACGTTCGCTGGTCGTTGCTGACCTCGCCGGGCAGCCGCATCGTGCGCGTGCCAACCTATCCCTGGCAGCGTCAAAAACTCTGGGCGCTCAATCGCAATCGGCCGACAACGACAACCGTTGAAACCTCGCCTCAGACAGAAGACATCAAGCCAACCGAGCCGCAAGCAAAACGCCAACGATCCGATCTCTCTGTCCCCTACGTCGCGCCGCGCACGCCGCTGGAACACACCTTGGCCGAAGCGTGGTCCGAAGTCCTCCGGATCGATCGCGTCGGCGTTCACGACAACTTCTTCGAACTCGGCGGCGATTCGCTCCAAGCCGCGATTCTGCTGAATCTCGTCTCGACCAACCTCGGCCGATCCGTGTCGCTGCCGCTTCGCGAGATGTTCCAGACGCCGACGATCGAGGCCCTGGCCGCGCGAATCGACGCCGCCTTGCCGCAAGCGGCCGACGACGGACAGCCCGCGCTCGTCCCGATCCCGCGCGACGGCGAATTGCCGCTTTCGTTCAACCAGGAGGCCCTTTGGTTCCTCGATCGCCTGGAACCGAATCGGCCCACCTACATGCTCCACTTGGCGCTGAACGTTCGCGGTCCGCTCGACATTCCGGCCTTGGAACGGGCGTTGAACGAAATCGTCCGGCGTCACGAATCCCTCCGCACGACGTTCCCCGAGATGAACGACCGGCCCGTCCAGGTCATCGCGCCGGCCCTCCACCAATCGTTGCCGGTGATCGATCTGAGCGACGTGCCCGAGCAATCGCGCGAGACCGAGCTTCGCCGTCACGTCGCCGAGGAGATGAACCGGCCGATCGATCTCCAAAACGGCCCGCTGATCCGCTTCACGATCTTGCGCCGCGCCGAAAACGATTACGCCGTCGTCGCCAGCACGCACCACATCATCCACGACGGCTGGTCGATGGGCATCCTGCTCCGCGAACTGGCCGCATTGTACGTCGCCTACACCTCGGGCCAAGCCTCGCCGCTGCCCGAACTGCCGATCCAATACGTCGACTTCTCGGCCTGGCAGCGAAAACTGCTCCAAGGCGAAACGCTCGAACGACTGCGAACGTTCTGGCGCGAACGTCTGACCGGCGTGCCGCCGCTGGAACTGCCGACCGACCATCCCCGCCCAAACGTCCGCAGCACGCGCGGATCGAGCCGGCCGTGCCGCCTCTCGCGCGAAACAAGCGACGCCGTGCTCGATTTCTGCCGTCGCGAGGGCGTCACGCCGTTCATGACGCTGCTGGCCGCGTTCAAAGTCCTCCTGGCGCGATACAGCGGCCAGACCGACTTCGCCGTCGGCGTACCGGTCGCCAATCGAAACCGGCCGGAAACTGAATCGCTCATCGGCTACTTCGTCAACGTCGTCGTGCTGCGATCCGATCTCGGCGGCGAGTTGAGTTTCCGCGACGCCGTCGCCCAGGTGCAAAAGACGGCGCTCGACGCGTTCGAGCGGCAAGAGATGACGCTCGACCAGGTGGTCGACGCCGTTAAGCCGGTCCGCGATCTGAGCCGGAACCCGCTGTTCCAAGTCATGTTCGCGCTGCAGAACATCCGCCTGCCCGCGCCGCCGCAGTTGGATCTACAACTCTCCCCGCTCGAAGACACTCCCGCGCCGCCGTCATCGAACTTCGACTTGACGTTGGAACTGTTCGAACGCGACGAGGGTTTCTCGGGCGGCATGAGCTTCAGCACCGATCTGTTCGAGCCGGCCACGATCGATCGCATGATCGAGCAGTTCCAGGTGCTGGTCGAAACGGCCGTGCGCGAGCCCGACCGCAACGTCTCGTCGCTCCCGCTGCTCCGCGAAAACCAACAGCAGTGGATGATCGACCACTGGAACCAAACCGCCCGGGAGTACGACCGAACGCGGCTCGTGCGGCACCTATTCGAAACCCATGCCGCCGAACAACCGAACGCCGAGGCCGTCGTGCTCGACGACGATCGCTGGACGTACGAAGAATTGAATCGCCGCGCGAACCAACTCGCTCGCCATCTGCGCGGCCTGGGACTCGGACCGGAATCGCGCGTCGGAATCTGCCTCGACCGTTCGCCGCAGTTGATCGCGGCGGTCCTGGCCGTCATGAAATCGGGCGCGGCCTACGTCCCGCTCGATTTCGCCTACACGCAAGAGGCCGAGCAGCGGGTCAAGTACATCCTCGAGGACGCCCAGGTCTCGCGCGTCATCACCACGTCAAACATGGCCGCGCCGTTCGTAAATATCGGCGTGCAGCCCATCCTGCTCGACGGCGACTCGGCCGAGATCATTCGCGCCGAAAGCGACGCGAACCTCGAAACGACTGCGACCGCCGACAACCTCGCCTACATCCTCTACACTTCCGGCTCGACCGGGCGGCCCAAAGGCGTCATGGTCACCCACGGTAACCTGCTGAACGCCTATCTCGGTTGGGAAATCGAGTACCGCCTGGGCTCCGACGTGCGTTCCCACTTGCAGATGGCCAGCTTCGGCTTCGACGTCTTCGGCGGCGATCTCGTCCGCGCGCTCGGCTCCGGCGGAAAACTCGTGATCTGCCGCAAAGAAGTCCTGCTCGATCCGCCCGAACTGCTCAAACTGATCGAACGCGAACACGTCGACGCCGCCGAGTTCGTCCCGGTCGTCCTGCGAACCCTCATCCAACATCTCGAAGAAACCGGCCAGACGCTGACGAGCATGAAAATGGTCGTCACCGGCTCCGATGCGTGGTTTGCGACCGATCATCAGCGCGCCCGGGCGGTTTTCGGCCCGCACACGCGATTGCTCAACTCCTACGGCCTGACCGAGACGACCATCGACAGTTGCTACTTCGAAGGCGAGATGCCGCCAGGCGCGGCCGGACTCGTTCCAATCGGCCGGCCATTCGCCAACGTGCGTCTCTACGTGCTCGACCAGCATCGTCGACCCACGCCGCTGGGCGTTCCCGGCGAACTCTTCATCGGCGGAGACGGCGTCGCCCGCGGTTACGTCAACACCGAGTTGAACCCAACGCGGTATCCCGAAGACCCGTTCGCAGCGACGCCCGGCACTCACATGTGCCGAACCGGCGACCGCGCCCGACGCCGAGCCGACGGCCAAATCGAGTTCATCGGCCGCGCCGACAACCAAGTGAAGATCCGCGGATTCCGGATCGAGCCGGGCGAGGTCGAAGAACTGCTGCGCGAGCATCCCCTGCTGGCCGACGCGGCAGTCGTCGCCCGAGCGAGAACGCCCGACGACCTGCGGCTCGTCGCCTACATGGTGCCCGTCGAGGGCGAGTCGCCGCTGCCCGGCGAATTGCGAAAGTTCCTCCGCGAGCGTCTGCCCGAATACATGGTCCCCTCGGCGTTCGTCCCATTGGCCTCGATGCCCGTGACCAACAGCGGCAAGACCGACCGCCGAGCCCTGCCCGATCCCGACTGGTCCTCGCTGGCCGGCGAAGGCGAGTTCGTCGCGCCGCAAACGCCCACCGAGCAGCAACTCGCCTCGATCTGGTGCGATCTCTTGAGCGTCGAGCGCGTCGGCGTCGGCGACAGCTTCTTCGATCTCGGCGGCAACTCGCTCCTGGTGATTCGGCTTGTCTCCCGCATCCGAACCGCCTTCTCCGTCGACCTGCCGCTGGTCACAGCGTTCTCGTCGCCGACGCTCGGCGAATTGGCCACACAGATCGATCAACGGCTGGCTGCCGGCCGGTTGAGCGACCTGCCGCCAATCGTCCCCGTGCCGCGCGATCGCGCGATGCCAACGTCCTTCGGCCAAGAGCGATTCTGGTTCCTCCAGCAGCTTTCGCCCAACTCGGCCATCCTGAACATGCACGACGCCCTGCCGTTGACCGGCGATCTGGACGTCGATGCGTTGCGGCGCACCATCAACGAGATCGTGCGCCGTCACGAAGTCCTGCGCACAACCTTCGCCATGACCGACGCCGGCGAATTGGTCCAAGTCATCGCGCCGGAGTTGCACATCGAATTGCCGGTCGAAGACCTGGGCGACCTCGACGAAAACGAACGCGCCGACACCGTCGAGCGGCTCTCGCAAGACGAGGCGTCCAAACCGTTCGACTTGACCGTCGATCCACCGTTCCGCGTGCGGCTGTTGCGTCTGACCGACCACGAACACGTCCTCCTGGCCACAACCCACCACATCGCCCACGACGGCTGGTCGGCCGACGTCATGGCCATGGAAGTCGTGCAAATCTACGACGCCTTCCGGTCGGGCCGTCCTTCGCCGCTGCCGGAACTCTCGATCCAGTATGCCGACTACGCCGTCTGGCAGCGAAACTGGCTCCAAGGCGACCGAATCGATGCGCTCCTCGGCTATTGGCGACAAAAACTCGCCGGACTCGAACCGTTGTCCTTGCCAACCGACCGCCCGCGACGTTCGGCCGAACACCGCGTCGAACGCGAGCACAACTTCTTCATTTCCAATCGCCTGAAAATCCGCCTGAACCGGCTTTGCAGCGAGCAGGGCGTCACTCCGTTCATGCTCTGCCTCGCCGCCTTCCAAACACTGCTGCACCGCTACACCGACACCGACGATATCGCAATCGCCACGCCCGTGGCCAACCGATTGCAGCAGGAAACCCAGCGAATGCTCGGCCTGTTCATCAATACGCTGGTGTTGCGCGGCGATCTGTCCGGCGATCCAACCTTCCGCTCGCTCCTGGCAATGGTCCGCCAAACGGCCATCGACGCCTACGACCACCAAGAACTCCCGTTCGAGCGGTTGGTCGCCGATTTGCAGCCGGAACGCGATTTGAACGTCCATCCGCTGGCTCAGGTGATGCTATCGTTCAA
>JAEWUR010000679.1 GCA_023397045.1 Planctomycetota bacterium | reverse complement strand
CCTTCAGTCAAGGGATCGATCCGCATAACCAAATCTACTGCCGTTCGTCCTGGGACTTGCGCGACGACCTGCAATACGACCTGATCTTTCGATGGGTCGATCGGCTTCCCGGTCCGGAAGTTCCCGGGTACGTGACCATGGACATGCGGTTGGGGTGGATGCCGCGGAAGAATTGGGAGTTCGCCGTCGTCGGCCAGAACCTGTTGCAGGCCCACCATTACGAATTTGGCCAAACGCTCGACGCCTACAGCACCCCGCCGACCGAGGTCTCGCGCGGCGTCTATGGAACGGTCACCTGGCGACGTTAAAACGCTCGCTGGTCGTGTCAGGCCACGCCTGCGAATCCAACCCCCGATCGAATTCGCGGCCCTCTCTCGGAGGGGCAGTTCGTCGGTGCGCTGCCCGGCCCGCGCTTCCCTTGTCATCGAGCGACTTTCTCTGTGCCGTGTCGGGTGGTACAATTCGGGTTTCTGAATTGCCTGGATTTTTCGCAGTTTCCGGAGCCTGATTGTGCTGACCGACAACATTCTCGACCTGATCGGCAATACGCCGCTGATCCGTCTGCGCGGCGAAAACATCTGCGCCAAGGCGGAGTTCCTCAACCCGGGCGGAAGCATCAAAGACCGTGTGGCGCTGGCCATGCTCGAAGGCGCGCAGCGCGACGGCCGCCTGAAGCCCGACTCGATCATCGTCGAGCCGACCAGCGGAAACACCGGCATCGGCGTCGCGCTGATCGGCCGTCTGATGGGCTATCCCGTGCGGATCGTCATGCCGCAAGGCATGAGCGAGGAACGCAAAAAGATCATCCGGGCACTCGGCGCCGAATTGATCCTGACGCCCGACGAAGAGAGCATCGGCGGGGCCGTCGAGCGGGTCAAGCAGATCGCGGCCGCCGATCCGCGCGTGTTCGTGCCTCAGCAGTTTGAAAACCCCGACAATCCGCGATGCCACTACGAAGGCACCGCCCGGGAACTCTGGCGCCAGTTGGGCGGCGAGGTCGATTGCTTCGTGGCGGGTGTCGGCAGCGGCGGCACGCTCCAGGGCGTCGGCAAGTTTCTCAAAGAGCATAAGCCGAACGTGCGGATCGTGGCCGTCGAGCCCAAAAACGTCTCGGCGCTGCTCGGCCACGAGCCGGGCCTGCATCAGATCCAAGGCATCGGCGACGGATTCGTGCCGGCCGTGCTCGATATCTCGCTCGTCGACGAGGTGATTGAAGTGACCGACGAGGACGCCATCGAAACCACGCGCCAACTGAGCCGCGACCTGGGCCTGTTGGTCGGGATTTCATCGGGTGCCAACGTCTGGGCCGCCCGACAACTGGCCAAACGCATCTCAGGCAACATCGCCACGGTCCTGCCCGACCGCGCCGAGCGATATTTCAGCACCGCGCTGTTGTAGGGAACGTGCTTGTATTGTTACCGGATCGAATCGGCTGCGGTTGAGGCCGAACCGAACGATCCAATTCCCGCGTATCTGCTAATGCTCGGCGACCCCGGCCCCAACCAGGCGGATGACGGTTCAGGTTGGCATGGGTGGTTTTGACTGCCCGCCGAACGACTTCGCCGCCGCGAACCGTGATTTCAAATTGCCCCACTTCGGGAGCAAGTTGCAATCTGAAGGGCCATTCATGGCCCTTTTCCGCCGTAGGCGGTACTAGGCCCATGCTTCAGCATGGGTTGATGGGATTACGCTCTTTTTGCGGCAGTGTTGTCAGGCCCGTTTACGGGCCTCTTCCCACAATATGAGTGGAGGCCCGTAAACGGGCCTGACAATCATAAAAACTCATAATTCATTTTGTTATATGCATAATACCCGTGCTGAAGCACGGGCCGAATACCGCCTTCGGCGGGCAATGCCCGTCAACGGGCATGAACATCGCGAAGTGCAATTTGCACGCGACCCACTGGACCGAGCCGATCCCCCCTTGTCACGCAGGGATGGGGTTTTCGTATGCTTAGTGGTTTCTCTGCCGCAAACAACGTGCCGACGAGGTTTCGATCGGCCATACGACTGACAACTTCGTCGAGTGTTCGTGACTTGCCTTTGAGAGGCGGGACTCCCATACGAAACGAAGGCGTGAATGCGTGCGTAAGGCGGCGTTAGCATGGAACACTGATTTTTGCCAGTCTCCACTAACTGCGCGGATTAGGATCGATCAGCGACGATTAGCGTTCAGCAGCTCCCGTCTTTTTCCCCTGCATTGACGTTGCGCGCGACCGACCCCGCTTTTCCGCAACGGAAACCAATTGGCTAGCAGGGCAGGGGTGTGGCATGATCTACCGGATGACAAACTTACGCACGGCTGGAATTTTCGGCCCCCTGGCGTTCGGGACCGTGCGGGCCCTATAATATAGGGAAACATTCGTTTTCGGATCTTGTCTCGCCTAGTGGGGAGTATACTGCGATGCCTGTTGCGATGGAGCTTACCCGCATTATTATCAGCGAGGTCAATGACCAGCAGGTCATTTATTTGAAAGAGATCGACGGCCCGCGAACGTTTCCGATCCTGATCGGGATTTTCGAGGCCACGAGCATCGATCGTCGCGTGAAAGGATTCCCCTCGCCGCGCCCGCTGACGCACGACCTGATTGTCAACGTGGTGGACAACCTTGGCGGCGAGTTTCAGGACGTCATCATCAGCGAACTGAAGGACCACACGTACTATGCCCGGCTTCGCGTGCGGCAGAATGGCGAATTGCACGAGATCGACGCCCGGCCGTCCGACGCGATCGCGGTGGCGGTCACGTGCGACCCGCCGCTGCCGATCTACGTGAACGAAGACGTGTTGAACGACGTGCTGAGCGAGCAATAAGTCCCCTCTCCGGGCACCGACCGAAGGTTGGTCGGGAGAGGGTTAGGGCGAGGGCTGAGCTGGAGTGAGACTTTTTTCCAGGATGACGTTCGTCTCGCCAACGCCCTCACCCCCTGCCCCTCTCCCGCAAGCGGGCGAGGGGAGACTTTTTTGATGCCCCTCTCCCAAAGAAAACGGGAGAGACCTAATCCCGCACGCGCATCCGCATGCTGCCGGGATGAACGCAGGCGAGTTGGTTGATCGTCTTCATGGCTTCGGCCGTCGCGCCTTCCGACGACGTGTGCGTCATGATGACCAGCGGCACGACGTTCGATGCGTCTTCCTCGGTCTCATGCTGAATGACCGACGCGATCGAGATGCGATGCGCGCCGAGGATGCCCGCGATCTCCGCCATCACGCCGGGCCGGTCGTCGACGTTGAATCGCAGATAGAATCGGCCGGGCACCTTCGACGGATCGCGCATCCGAACGAGCGATTCGCCGTCGCCCGACCACAGGTTCAACGCCCGGAAGGTGATCGCGGTGCGTCCGATGACGGTGTTGATCAGGTCGGCGACGACGGCCGAGGCGGTCGGCATCTGTCCGGCGCCCAGACCATGATAAAACACCCGGCCGACGGCGTCGCCCACGACGCGCACCGCGTTATACGCGCCGCGCACTTCCGACAGCGTGGTGCCGTGCCGGACCAGCGTCGGTGAAACGTGCAGTTCGAGTCCCTCGGGCACGCGCTCGGCGACGGCCAGCAGCTTGATGCTGTAACCGAGTTCCTTCGCGTAACGCATGTCGGCCACCTCGACCACGTCGATGCCCATGCGCGGAATGTTGCGCCAGTTGACCTGCGCGCCGAACGCCAAGTGGGCAAGGATCGCGAGCTTCTGCGCGGCGTCGCTGCCGTTGACGTCCATGGCCGGATTGGCTTCGGCATAGCCGCGCTGCTGCGCTTCGGCCAGGGCCGAGGCGTAATCGGTGTTCTGCTCCTCCATCTGCGACAGGATGAAGTTGCTCGTGCCGTTGAGTATCGCGTGGATCGATTCGATCTGGTTGGCGATCAGGCACTCGCCGATCGAGGCGATGATCGGAATGCCGCCGGCGACGGCCGCCTCGAACGCGATTGACCGACCGAGCCGCCGCGCGGCGTCGAACAATTCCGGCCCATGCTCGGCCAGCATCGCCTTGTTGGCCGTCACGACGTCTTTGCCGCTCTCCAACAATTTCAGCACGATGGTTCGCGCCGGTTCGAGACCGCCGACCAACTCGACCGCCGCGACAATCTCGGGATCGTTCAGCACGTCGTCCAGGTTCGCCGTCAACACGCCGGGC
>JAEWUR010000666.1 GCA_023397045.1 Planctomycetota bacterium | reverse complement strand
ATTCCCGAGGCATCGCGGTTGGTCATTCAGGCCGGCGGCGTCGGGCAAGACGGGCAGATCCTCCTGCTCGACATGGGCGAGCCGGTCCGGATCGTCGATCTGGCCGCCGACATGATCCGACTTTCCGGCCTTCGCGTCGGCGAGGACATCGACATCGAGTTCGTCGGCCTGCGTCCCGGCGAAAAACTGTTCGAGGAGTTGCACGTCCCCGGCGAGCACGTGGTGACGACCAGCCATCCGAAAATCATCGTCGCCGAGAAGAAGCCGACCAAGATTGGCGACGTTCGGGCGACCGTCGAGGGGCTGGAGTCGGCCGCGCGCGAAACGCCGGACCGCATCGCCCACATGCTTTCGGAAATCGTCAGCGGCTACCAACATAACGAAACCAAAGGGCATCGTGCGGCCTGAGGAATCGGCTGCGTAACACAACTGCCAACACGACCGCAACAAGGAAAACCACATGGCATCTTCCCCGGCAAAGCGGGCATTCATCACCGGAATCACCGGACAGGACGGTTCCTACCTCACCGAGCTGCTCATCGGCAAAGGCTACGAAGTCCACGGGCTCGTGCGGCGCGTCAGTTCGATCAATCGGGAGCGTCTCGACCACCTCCATTTCGGTCCCCACGTCCAGAATCGCCAGTTGCATCTCCATTACGGCGATCTAAGCGACGGCGTCAGCTTGTTGAAGCTGATCGTGAACCTTCAGCCGGACGAAATCTACAACCTCGGCGCGCAGAGCCATGTGCGCGTCTCGTTCGATGAGCCGGTCTATACGGTCGACGTCGACGCGCTGGGTACGCTGCGCGTCCTCGAAGCCGCGCGTGAGCTTCAGCAGTCCAAGCCCGTTCGCGTCTACCAAGCCTCCTCAAGCGAGATGTTCGGCGAGGTTGTCGAGACGCCGCAGAAGGAGACCACGCCGTTCCATCCCCGGAGCCCTTACGCCTGTGCGAAAGTGTTCAGCTACTGGCAGATCGTGAACTACCGCGAGGCGTACAATCTGTTCGGCTGCAACGGAATCCTGTTCAATCACGAATCGCCGCGGCGCGGCGAGACGTTTGTGACGCGAAAAATCACCCGGTCGGTCGCTCGGATCAAGAAAGGCGTTCAGGATTGTCTTTACATGGGCAACCTCGACGCGAAGCGCGACTGGGGTTTCGCCGGCGACTACGTCGAGGCGATGTGGATGATGCTTCAGCAGGATCGGCCGGGCGATTACGTGGTTGCCACCGGCGAGACCCATTCGGTCCGCGAGTTTCTCGAATTGGCGTTCTCCCACGCCGGGCTGAACTACCAGGACTATGTGAAGACCGATCCGCGATTCTATCGTCCCGCAGAGGTCGATCTTCTGCTGGGCGACGCCTCGAAGGCCCGAAAAACGCTCGGCTGGAAACCGAAGGTCAACTTCCAAGAACTCGTCCGCATGATGGTCGAATCGGACCTGGCGCTCGAGGGCATCGAGATGCCGTCGTAGTCCGGAAGCCAGCGTTCTGTCCAGATCGTCGGTACTAATCGAGATTCGGTGCGACAGAATCGTAACCCGAAGCGAAAGCGAGGCTGTCCCTCGCTTACGCTTCGGGTTACGATGTTCGGTCCATTCGTGAAATTGAATTGGACAGACCGCCAGATCCTTCGCTGCGCTCGGGATGACATCTCGGCTTTCCGCAACGGAAAACCTCTTTAAGAAACACTGCGAGCTTTCTCCGGAAGAACTCTTGCCATACGAAGTGTCCACTTCGGCGGGAGGCCCGTTTTCCCGGCGATCGGTCGCCGTGGACGATTCCGAGCCTTACTCGGCGTAGAATCCATTGATTCGCCTTCCGCGAAACGGGAGATCGATCGATGGCGTTGAAGCGGCTTTCTTTTCTTGGAATTGCGGTCGCTGTCGCGGTCGCTTTTGTCATGCAAGGGGCATCGCAAGCGAACCGTCTTCGGGAGCAAGCAATCATGGTTCCCACGGAAAAGGCAACCTTTGGAGCAGGGTGTTTTTGGGGCGTCGAAGAGGCGTTTCGCCGCATCCCGGGCGTCGTCGCGACGACCGTCGGATACGAAGGCGGATCGCTCGACCGGCCCACTTACCAAGACGTCTGCACCGACCGGACCGGGCACGCCGAGGTCGTCGAGGTCGAATACGATCCGACGAAGGCCTCGTACGACGAGTTACTCGACGTGTTTTGGCGCAACCACGATCCGACGACGAAAAACCGCCAAGGCCCGGACGTCGGCACGCAATATCGCTCGGTGATTTTTTATCACTCGGCCGAACAAAAAACGGCCGCCCTGGCCTCGAAAGATCGAGTCGAACAGAGCGGCCGTTACCATCGTCGGATAGTGACCGAGATCGTTCCGGCGACAACCTTTTGGCGAGCCGAAGATTATCACCAGCAATATCTCGAAAAACACGGCATGGCAAACTGCCATGTCAGGGATTAGGGGCTAGGGACTAGGGGCTAGAACCATCCACTACCCACTACTTAGTTTCTGTTGCGGAAAGGAACGAAACTGTAGGGTGGGTCGAGCGAAGCGAGCC
>JAEWUR010000626.1 GCA_023397045.1 Planctomycetota bacterium | reverse complement strand
CCGAACATCACGCCGATCTTCTCGCGGATCTGGTTGAAGAAGATCACGCACGTCTTCGACTTTGAGATCACGCCGGTCAGCTTGCGCATCGACTGGCTCATCAACCGGGCTTGCAGCCCAACGTGCGAATCGCCGATCTCGCCTTCAAGCTCCTTCTTCGGCACCAAGGCCGCCACCGAGTCGACGACGATCACGTCGACGGCGTTCGACTTGATCAGCATTTCCGTGATGTGCATGGCCTCTTCGCCGCTGCCCGGCTGGCTGACCAAGAGCGTCTCCAGCTCGACGCCGAGTTTCTTGGCCCAAGTTGGATCCAGAGCGTGTTCGGCGTCAATGAAGGCCGCGATGCCGCCGCGACGTTGTGCGCTGGCGATAACGTGGAGTGCCAGCGTCGTCTTGCCGCTCGACTCCGGCCCAAAAATCTCGACCACCCGGCCGCAGGGAATCCCCTGGCCGCCCAAGGCGATGTCCAGCGACAGGCTGCCGGTCGGAATGCCGGAGATCGGCTGCGCGGTGCCGACGCCCAGCGGCATGATCGCCCCTTCGCCAAATTCCTTCTCAATTTGGGCCAACGTGTTTTTTAGTTGCGGATTGTTGTCGAGAAACGCCGAGGCTCCATCGCCCTTTTTGGCCTCCGATTTGACCGATGTTGACGCTTTTTTTGCCATGAGATTGCTCGATTCCTTCTTATGCCGAGTTTTTTGCGAAAAGTGTACTTTTGAACAGTATACCACCGCCCCGTCACCGATGCAAGGCGGTTTTTCTGCGTCGATCCCGTTCGGACATGAGTATAATTGTTGCGGTCGAAGCGTAACAGTCGGCTAAAGCAGCGTGCCACTGGCTTTGCCAGTGGTGAACTCCCCCACGTTTCCACGGCACTGATGGAGCAAGTGGCCCTCAGCTTCCAGGAAAACAATTCATCACCATGCCAACAGTCATTGGGGCGATCCGGACGCCCCCCCCGCCATGACAGTCCTGCTCCCCGGTCTCTCCGAATAAAAAATACGCGGGGGGGAGCACTTTTGTTTCAGTGGAACGCCCGATACACTCGAAATTCTTGCGTGACTGTTCTCCAAGGCTTCAGAGTCCAAGATTACCGCGACCGCATCCGGCTTCTGGCCCCCGACCTCCAATTTCCGCAACCACCCCAACTTCCCCTTGTTCTCCGCCGCAAAAGATCGTTTCGCCTGGATCGGAATTGCGTGCTGCGCGGTTTCGGCATCGGCCTACACGCTTGGCAACATCTGCATGCGGCAGTTGACGGTTCTCCACTGCGACCCAATCTGGGCCGTCTTCAATCGCGAACTGGTCACTTCGGCGGCCATCGTACCGTGGCTGATTCTCGCGGCAGTCCGCCGACAGCCCAGCTTTCCGACCAAATCCATGCTCTGGCGACTCCTGCTCGTTGGACTTCTGGTTGAGATGGTCGGCAATTTAGCGGTCCAATGGGCGTTCGGCGTCGTAGGGCTCGCCATCACGATTCCGGCCGTCTACGGCGTCATGGTCACCGGTGGCGCACTTCTGGGATTCATCCTACTCGGCGAACGGGTGTCGCGGCGTTCGTTTTCTTCGATCGCCTTGTTGGTCATCGCGCTCGTCCTACTGGGCGTCGGAGCCGAAGCTGCCGGGCGATCCGACACCGCGACAAAAATGTTATCCGGCAGTCCCACCTCGTTGATTCTCGGCGTTTTGGCGGGCGGATTGGCCGGCGCCACCTTCGCACTGTTGAGCGCCACCGTCCGTCACAGCATGAACCAGAATGCTCGCCCGATGGCCGTCGCATTCCTCATTCCGATGATGGGCGTCGTGAGCCTCGGCCCATTGGTCGTCTGGCGGTCGGGATTCGAGCCGTTTCTGACCACGCCTTGGCAGCAGGTATGCCTGATGTTGGCCGCCGGCGTGTTCAATCTGGTCGGATTTCTGTCACTGGTCTACGCGTTGCGACACATTACCGTCGCCCACGCCAACATTGTCAACGCCTCGCAGGTGGCTATGGCCTCCCTCGCCGGCGTCGCAATTTTTCACGAGCCGCCGAATGTCTGGCTGGCCGCCGGTTGTCTATTGACCATTGTCGGCATCATGCGATTCGACCGCCCAGCCGATGGAGGGGGAATATAATAATTGACGTCAACTTCGACGCCGGCGCGTCCCGCTCACCTTTACAGCCGGCCGGGTTTTTGCTGAAATACGGGATTGGTTCCATTCATCGAGGATATCCGTGACGAAAAAAGCTACTGAACAACTCGCGGCCCTGGTCAAAAAGGCCGAAGACACGCTCCATCAACAACTTGACAGCGGACCGATCCGCATCCAGGTCGGCTCGGCCACCTGCGAACACGCCGCCGGCAGCGACCAGGTGCTCGACGAATTCCAGAAACACATCGCCGCCTCGGGCCGCAGCGACATCATCTTGCACCAAACCGGCTGCACCGGACGATGCAGCCGCGAACCGATCGTCGGCGTCTTGGTGCCCGGCCGGATGCCGGTCAAATACCAACAGGTCGATCGCCAGTTGGTCCACAAGATTTTCACCCAGCACATCCAGCAGGGGATGCCCGTGCTGGAGAACGTGCTCGACGGCCCGGTCGAAAACCTGTCCCAATACGAAATCCTGCTGTGCAACAGCGTCCGTTGCGGCTGGAAAGGATCGCGGCCGTTCGATCAGGCGTTGGCCGAGAAACTGGAAAAGGCCGGCCTTTCGGCCGATCGCGTCCGACTCACGCGCGCAAGCTGCTTCGGCGCCTGCAACAGTTCCGAGGCCGGCAACTACTCGCATCTGCTGGTGCGGCCCGACAAGATCCTCTATCGCGTCAAGGACGAAGCCGATCTCGACGAGATTATCCGCAGCCATCTTGCCGGCGGCCAGCCCGTCGCACGCTTGATGGTGCCCGGCAAGACGGTCGGCCGCAAGTTTTTGGAGCTCTACGGCGACGTCTCCTTCTTCAATCGCCAGAGCCGCGTCGCGCTGCGCCACAACGGCGTGATCGATCCCGACAGCATCGAGGAATACTTCCATTACAGCGGCTTCCAAGCGCTGGCGACGGTGCTCGACAAGAAAGATCCCAATTGGGTCATCGACGAAGTCACGAATTCCAAGCTACGCGGCCGGGGCGGCGGCGGTTTCCCGACCGGTCAGAAATGGAAGATGGGCGCCACGGCCGCCGACAAGACCCGTTACCTCGTCTGCAACGCCGACGAGGGCGACCCCGGCGCGTTCATGGACCGTAGCATGTTGGAAAGCGATCCGTACAACGTGGTCGAAGGCATGATCATCGCCGGATTCGCCATCGGCGCGCACCAGGGCTTCTTCTACGTCCGCGCCGAATATCCGATGGCCATCCGCCGCATCCGTCGGGCGATCGAACAATGTCACGCCTGGGGACTGTTGGGCAAGAACATCTTGGGGTCCGGCTTCGATTTCGATCTTGACATTCGACTGGGCGCCGGGGCATTCGTTTGCGGCGAAGAGACGGCCCTGATCCATTCGATCGAGGGCGAGCGCGGCCAACCGCGCGTCCGACCTCCCTACCCGACGCAGAGCGGTCTCTGGGGTAAGCCCACCGTGATCAACAACGTCGAGACGTTCGCCAACATCACGGCGATCATCAACTACGGCTCCAAGTGGTTCGCCCGCATCGGCACCGAAAAGAGCGGCGGCACCAAGGTCTTTGCACTGGCCGGCAAGATTCGCCACACCGGTCTGGTCGAAGTGCCTATGGGCACCACCCTGCAAACCGTCGTCGAGGAGATCGGCGGCGGCGTGGCCGGCGGCAAAAAACTCAAGGCCATCCAGACCGGCGGTCCCGCCGGCGGCTGCATTCCCGCCAAATGGGTCGATCTGGCCGTCGACTTCGACACGCTCGCGAAGGCCGGCTCGATCATGGGCAGCGGCGGCATGATCATCCTCGACGAAGACGACTGCATGGTCGACATCGCGAAGTTCTTCATGTCCTTCTCGCAGGACGAGTCGTGCGGCAAATGCACGCCCTGCCGCGAAGGCACCACGCGAATGCTCGAAATCCTCGAACGCATCACCGCCGGCAAGGGCAAGCTCGAAGATCTCGACAAACTGAAACGGCTCGGAATGTTGATGAAACGGGCCTCGCTCTGCGGATTGGGCCGCGCGGCCGCCAATCCGGTCCTCAGCACGCTGGAACATTTCCACGACGAGTACGTCGCCCACGTGACCGACCGGCAATGCCCCGCCCACAAGTGCAAGTCGTTGGTCCGATACGAAATCGACCCCGACAAGTGCGTTGGCTGCACCGTCTGCGCCCGAAATTGCCCCGTCTCGTGCATCTCCGGCGTCCGCAAGGAAGTCCATGTGATCGACCAAATGAAATGCATCAAGTGCGGCCGCTGCTTCGAGGTCTGCAAGTTCAACGCAGTCAATCGAGTGTAGGAAAAAGGGGTCAGGGGTCAGAGACCAGAGAGATTAGAGATCGAAAAGAAATCCGCTATGGCAAAAAATAAAAAAGTTACGCTCACGATTGACGACACCCAACTGACGGTCGACGCAGGCACGACGATCCTCGAAGCCGCCGAGCAACTGGGCATCCGCATCCCTCGGCTCTGCTACCATCCCGACCTGAGTCTCGCCGGGTCGTGCCGCGTCTGCATCGTCGACGTCAAAGGCATGGGCTATTACATGGCCGCATGCAGCACCGCCGTCTCGGAAGGCATGGAGGTGCAGACGAACTCGCCCGAAATCCGCCAGGCACGCCGCGATATCGTCGAGTTGTTGATCGACAACCACCCCCGCGAATGCCAAACGTGTGAACGCGACGGGAATTGCGAACTGCAAAACCTGGCCTACTCGCTAGGCGTTCGGGCGCGTCATTTCGAGGGCGAACGGAAGCGGTTTCCGCTCGACGTATCGAGCCACTCGGTCGTCCGCGACAGCGAGAAATGCGTCCTCTGCGGCCGATGCGTCCGCGTCTGCTCCGAAATCCAGGGCGTCAACAACCTTAGCCAACACGGCCGCGGTTTCCACACGATCGTTGCACCGGCCCACATGGCCAACATGGATGACTCGGTCTGCATCCAATGCGGCCAGTGCATCAACGTCTGCCCAACGGCGGCGTTCGTCGAAAAACGCGGAGCCGGTCCCGTCTGGCAAGCCCTGGCCGATCCCGACATGCACGTCGTCGTGCAGACGGCCCCGTCGATTCGCGCAGCCATCGGCGAAGGTTTCGGACTCGCTCCGGGAACGCCCGCCACCGCGCAGATGGTCACCGCCCTGCGACGGCTTGGCTTCGACAAGGTGTTTGACACCGACTTCGGCGCCGACCTGACGATCATCGAAGAGGCCCACGAGTTCCTCACTCGGTTGAAGGAAGGCCCCTTGCCGATGATCACCTCCTGCTCGCCCGGCTGGGTCAGCTACATGGAGAAGTTCTATCCCGAGTTGATCCCGCACGCCTCGACGTGCCGCTCGCCGATGAGCATGCTCTCGGTGCTGGCGAAAACCTACTACGCCGAGCAGATGGGCATCGATCCCAAGAAGATTTTCGTCGTGGCCGTGATGCCGTGCGTCGCGAAGAAATACGAAGCCCGACGTCCCGAACATCTGATGGAAGACGGCACGCCCTACACCGACGCCGTTCTGACC
>JAEWUR010000616.1 GCA_023397045.1 Planctomycetota bacterium | reverse complement strand
ACGCCCGATGATGCCGACGAGGCTCGGGCTTGGGCAGCCGCGCGGTTCGAAAGCAACACCCCGTTCTTTTCGTTTACCTACGATGGAAAACCGGCGGCCGAGCTTCTGAAGACCTGGAAATTGGCGCGGTCGAGCGAGACGCCCGACGAGAACCGAACGCAGTACACGTTGACTTACACCGATCCGGCCACGGGCTTGCAGTTGCGATGCCTCGGCGTGGCCTATAACGACTTTCCCGTCGTTGAGTGGACGCTCTATTTCAAGAACACCGGCGACCAAGACACGCCGATTTTGGAGAACATCCAGGCGCTCGATGGCAACTGGCAGCGGGGCGACGGCGGTGAGTTCGTCCTGCGGAGTTGCAAGGGCGATTTCTGCACGCCCGACAGCTTCCAGCCGATCGAGACGCCGTTGGGTCCAAATGCCAAGGCAGGGTTTGTACCGGTTGGCGGACGACCTACCAACGGAACGTTTCCCTACTACAATCTCGCGATGCCCGGCGGAGGGCTCATCGTCTCGGTGGGCTGGCCGGGCCAGTGGGCCACGTCGTTCGTTCGCGACGGCGTGCGCGGCCTGCAAATCACGGCTGGTCAGGAACTGGTTCACACAGTGCTGAAGCCCGGCGAAGAGATCCGGTCGCCGCTGATGGTTCTGATGTTCTGGAAGGGAACCGATTGGATCCGATCACAAAACGTTTGGCGGCAGTGGATGCTCGCCCATAATACGCCGAAACCCGGCGGAAAGCTGCCGCCGGTCGAGTTGGCCGCGTGTAGCTCGCACCAGTTCGGCGAAATGATCAACGCCAATACCGAGAACCAGATCCAGTTCATCGACCGGTATCTGGACGAGGGGATGAAGCTCGACTACTGGTGGATGGATGCCGGTTGGTATCCGAACCAATTCGGCTGGCCGAACACCGGAACGTGGGAAGTCGATACCAAACGATTTCCCAAGGGCCTACGTGAAATCAGCGACCACGCCCATGCAAAAGGAGTGAAGACGATCCTCTGGTTCGAGCCGGAGCGTGTGACTCCCCATACATGGCTCACCGATAACCATCCCGAATGGATCCTGGGCGACGGCGACAACCGATTGTTGAGCCTGGGCAATCCCGAGGCATGGAAATGGCTCGTCGAACACGTCGACAAGTTGCTCGTCGATCAGGGCATTGACCTTTACCGTCAGGATTACAACATCGATCCGTTGGATTTTTGGCGTGGCCATGATGCGGCGGACCGGCAAGGTATGACCGAGAACAAGTATGTGACCGGCTATCTCGCCTATTGGGACGAGTTGCTGCGCCGCCATCCCGACATGTTGATCGACTCGTGCGCGTCCGGTGGGCGACGTAACGATCTCGAGACGCTCCGTCGCGGTGTGCCGTTGCTACGGAGCGACTACATCATGGAGCCGGTCGGAAACCAATCCCAAACGTATGGTCTGTCTTTCTGGATTCCCTACACGGGAACCGGTTCGAGCGAGACCAACTCGTACATGTTGCGCAGCGTCATGTGCCCGCATTTCACGGCCTGTTTCGACATGCGCCGCAACGATCTCGATTATGCCGAGCTTCGGCGATTGATGAATCAGTAGCGTGAATTCGCCCCGTGCTTCTTTGGCGACTACTACCCGCTGACCACGTACGACCTGGGCAACACCGCGTGGATTGCGTGGCAATTCGACCTTCCCGAGACGGGCAAGGGCATGATCCAGGCGTTCCGTCGGGCCGACAGCCTTTACGAATCGCTGCGAGTCAAGCTCGGCGGACTGGATCCTGAAGCCACCTATCGGGTGATCGACGTAGACGCGCCGGACGACACCGTGGAGATGACCGGAAAGCAGCTCATGGAAGCGGGCCTGGCGATCCAGATCAAGGAGCAGCCAGGCGCGAAGGTCTTTACTTATGGCAAAAAGAACTAATCCACATTCAAACGGTTCAGGAGCACGATGATGGAAACGGCACTGGGCGTTCTATTGGTAATGTTGGCGGGTTTGACGATGGGCAGCAGCGCGTGGCCCATCAAGCTCGTGCGAAAGTTCCAATTCGAACACTGGTGGTTCCTCGCCATGGTCACCGGCCTGATCGTCCTTCCCTGGGGAATCACGCTGATCGTCTTCCCGAACGCCTTGCAGGCGCTGGCCGATGTGCCGCTCTCGGTCCTGATTACGTCGAACCTGTTTTCGTTGTCATGGGGCTTGGCCAACGTGCTCTGCGCGCTCTGTTTCGTGCGGATTGGCATCGGCCTGACCGGCGCGATTCTCACCGGCCTCGGGGCGTCGGTGGCCGTCATCGTCCCGCTGATCTTCAAGGGGTCCGGATTGTTCCAGAACGCGCCGAGCATCACCTCGCCGGCGGGCATCGGCGTGATGTGCGGCGTCGGCGTTATGCTGAGCGCCGTGTTGCTGACGGCGCTGGCCGGCTTTGGGCGAGATCGCGTTCTGCAAAAACAACAATCGACCTCCGGCAGTTTTTTGGTCGGTCTGATTATGGCCGTCGTCGCCGGCGTGACGTCGGCCGGCATCATGCTGGCGTTCGTCTACGGTCACGAGCCGATCGTCTCTCGGCTGTGCACGATTGAGGCGGGAAAGAACGTGAAACTCACGGTCGAGGGCAACAAGGAACTGAGCCACGACTACCTAATCGCCGAGGACGGCGCGCTCGCGATTGAGGGTGTCGGGAATGTGGCTCTCGCCGGGCTCAACGAGATATGCGCTGCCGGAAAAGTCGCCGAACTACTGAACCTGCCTCAAGAGTCCGAAAACAGTGCCAAAGTCAGCGTCAAAACGTCGAACATCTTCGCCGTCTTTCCCGTCTGGGCGTTCGGCCTTTTCGGCGGCATGTTAATCAACGTTCTCTATCCCGCCTTCCTGATGACCAAACGGAAGAATTGGGGCGTCCTGCTGACCAGCGGGCCCGAGATCGCTCTGTCGATCCTCATGGGCGTCCAGTTCTGCCTGGCCATCGTGCTGGTCGGAAAAGGCATGGTGTTGCTCGGCGCGTTGGGCGCGTCGGTCGGTGCCGGCATCCAACAGGCCATGCAGATGTTGGGCGGGCAGGGCGTCGGTTTCGTTAGCGGAGAGTGGAAAGGCGTTCACGGCACGCCCCGGCTGCAAATGTATTGCGCCATCGCGTTGTTGATCGTCGCTACCGCGATTATGACCTATAGCAATATGCTGGCGAACTGAAAGGTCGCCGGCAAACCTCGATATACTGATGCGAGTCGACCGCCACCGCGCGGATGAACGAACGATGAAACGAGTCGTCACTTTTGGGGAGTTGCTCTTGAGCCTTAGCGTCGGCGGCCAGAACCGCCTCGTGCAGGCCGAAGGGTTCACCGCCCGATACACCGGCGCCGAGGCCAACACGGCCGTCTCGCTAGCGCAGTTCGGCGTTCAGCCGTTCGCGGTCTCGAAGGTCCCGGCCCACGAAATCGGCCAGGCGTGTTTGAACACGCTGCGTCGGTTCGGCGTCAACACCGATTATGTGGTTCGCGGCGGCGACCGTTTGGGACTGCTCTACCTCGAAACCGGCGCTTCGCAACGGCCGACCAAGGTGATTTATGATCGCGTGCCGAGCAGTTTCCGCCAGATCCGACCGGGCGAAATCGATTGGAACGCCGTCCTGGAGGGCAAGCACTGGTTTCACTTCTCCGGCACGGCTGCGGCAGCCGGTCCCGCGGTCGTCGATGTGCTCTGCCAGGGCATGGCCACGGCGCGGCAACTCGGCCTAACGGTCAGTTGCGACTGCAACTACCGCAGCAAGCTCTGGACACTAG